>JALQWE010000130.1:5819-8639 GCA_023258825.1 Planctomycetaceae bacterium
GGTTCACCAACGTCCCCATTCCATCCGTGGGGATCTGTGTTCATCCGTGGTTGAAAAACAAAAACCAATCACAGAGCCGCATGCATGTTTGCATCGTCGGGAGGGCGAAGTTCCACCTGAGCCGCATGCGTGGTTTGGGGTGAAAGGTTATGGGGAAAGAGATTGCGGCTTGGCGGGAGCCGCGCCCCACCGTTGACCGCGCGCTCCCATTGTTGTTGTTTGCCGCAAAAGGGGAGGGCGAAGTTCCATCTGAGCCGCGCACTCTTCATTCACCTGAACAACATTCACCAGCCCCGCAAGCCACTGCATTTGCGTCGCCGACGGCCTGATTCTAAAAATCAACTCTTCCGGATCGCGTCACACACTGCTCAGGTGTCTTCCGGAGAATCTTCGTCCTCTACAAGGAAATCGTCCCCATGCGGCTGCTCCCCAAATCGCTCGCCCTGTGCGTTCTCTGTTTTCTGACCACATGCACCCACTCGCTCAGCGTTGCCCAGGAATGGAAAAGCGGTGTGGATTGGCAGGAGCCCCCGCTGGTGACTCCCGGCAGCACCAGCGATGCCCCCCCTTCCGATGCGATTGTCCTGTTTGACGGCACCAGCCTCGATGCATGGGAAAACGGCGACCAGTGGCTGGTCAAAGACGGTGTGGCCATTCCGCAGAAAACGGCAATCACCACTCGGCAGCACTTCGGCGATATCCAGGTGCACCTCGAATGGTCCGCTCCCACCGAAATCCGTGGGGCAGGGCAGGGACGCGGCAACAGCGGCTGCTATCTGATGGGTCTGTATGAAGTGCAGATTCTGGATTCCTTTGAAAATCCCACCTACTTTGATGGCCAGGCCGGGTCCATCTACAAGCAGACACCTCCCATGGCCAACGCTATGCGCAAGCCCGGGGAATGGAACACCTATCAAATCATCTTCAACGCACCACGATTTCGAGGCAATGGAGATGTGCTGACTCCGGCGCACGTCACACTGATTCAGAATGGCGTATTGCTGCTGAATCACTTTGAACTGCACGGAGCCACCAGTTACACCGAGGCGCCGCACTATAAGGCTCACCCGGAAACCGGGCCGATTTCACTCCAGTTCCACGGAGATGCCGTACGCTTTCGCAATATCTGGGTCCGGGAATTGAAGGCCCCACAAGGGAAACGCGTGGCGGCACCGTTCAATCTGCCAATCGCCCAGCCCGCAACCCCGAAGCCTGCAGAAAACAAGGCCACAGAGCCGAACAGCAGCAAACCGGTCCCGGAGCAGAAATGATCTGTGGCGGAAACACCTGTCGCTGAGACACACGCACTCCCGGAGCCGGGTCAGTTTCGCCCGGCTCCCCGGAGCTTCGCTTCAGTCCCTTTGCACAAATCAGGTTGATTCAGCGCTGTCGTACAGCGATTCAATCACATTGCCCTGATTCAGATGCACCGGGCGTCCCAGACGATCACGAACCACAGAATGCGGTTCAATACCCAACGCCGTGTACACCGTGGCTCCCAGATCATCCGGGGAATAGGCAGTCGAAATCGGATAAGCGCCGATTTCGTCGGTTTCACCAATCACCTTGCCGCCCTGAACCCCGGCGCCAGCAAACAGGCCCGTGAAGCACGGCCCCCAGTGATCGCGACCTGCCTCATTGTTGATCTTGGGAGTTCTGCCGAATTCCCCTACCACAATGACCATCGTGTCCTGCAGCAGACCGCGTTCATCAAGGTCTTCCAGCAGTGCCGCGACACCCTGATCAAGCGGAGGCAGCAGCCGCCCCTTCAGCGTCGTAAAAATCGCTCCATGATTGTCCCAGTTCTGCACCGATCCCATGTTGGCCTGCACAATGGGCACTCCGGCTTCAACCAGTCGCCTTGACAGCAGCAACGACTGACCAAACGGATGTCGGCCATAACGATCCCTCACCGCATCCGTCTCACGATGCAGCTCAAATGCCTGCGTCAGCTTTCCGGATGACAGCATGGTGAAGGCCAGACGCTGATCCTCCGTCATGCGACTGGTCGCAGCATCCTGCGCCGTCGAAGCGCCACTGTCGAGCGTTTTCAGCAGGGAACGACGCTGATCCAGACGCAGGGGATCGATGCCCTGAGCCAGTGTGAGCGCGTCCACCCGAAAGTCCCGATGATTGGGATCTCCCACAATCTGCCACGGGTCATACTTTGGCCCCAGAAAACCGGCATGCTGCCCGGGCCACGTCAGCGGACTGGACATCAGAAACGTGGGAAGGTTCACACCACTGGGAATGCCATCCGTTCTGGGCCGCAGAAATTCGCAGCCGGCAGAGTAACAGGGCCAGTCATCACGGGAAGCCACCTTGTCGAAAAAACCACCCGGCTGCAGATGGCCTGTCAGCACATGATGAGTCGACATCAGGTGATTGTTGTCTTTGTGCGAGAGCGTTCTGAGCAGTGCGTACTTGTGAGCGAGCGTGGCCAGCCGCGGCAAATGCTCACAGATCTGAGTCCCCGCGACGGAGGTCGCGACCGGCTGAAACTCCCCGCGAATCTCTTTCGCCGCCTGCGGCTTCATGTCAAAGGTGTCGTGATGACTGATGGCCCCCGTGCAGAACACCAGAATCAACGATTTCGCCCGAGGACGAATCTCCGGGGCATCCGCACGTACCTGCGGCGCTATTGCCTGCCCCAGACCACAACTGAGCAGACCGGAGTAGCCAACGTGGAGCAGATGGCGACGTGACAGCCGATGCAGTGCTTGAAACGGATGGGCGGGCGCCATAAAGACTCTCCGGAGGGCGGGAACCCGGCCCGGACACTGCGGCAGCAACCACAATGGCCTGAGCGGGTCTGTAATG
>JALQWE010000131.1 GCA_023258825.1 Planctomycetaceae bacterium
ATGCCGCCGCCGTTGCCCTGCGGACGATTAGGGTCGTACTGTTCCTGACTTTTCAGACTGAAGGCCACCACAGGATAAGAAATACCAATCTTTCCCACCGGCACTTCAGCACCACCCACATTCAGCACCCACTTTCGCAGGTTGGAGACGAAATTGTTTTCGATGAAACGGCGATCCGTATCCGCGAAAGGCAGTTCTTTGTGGTTGTAGTAGTGAAACCCCTTGAGCGTCACGATGTAACCAGGGGCCGATGCTGGTGGCGTCTGATCCGCCGTCGGAAAGTCTTCGACACGCTGTGCGTCGACAAATTTCTTGTGCCATTCGGCCACATCAGCCACCTTTTTGGTGGTGATTGATGTGAGTCGAATCTTCTTCTGCTTCATCACATTGGCTTCGTCGAGAGCGTTGCCCTCGTCCGCCGGCATGCATTCGTTGACGGCTTTGAACAGTTCCAGCCAGAGTGACCGCTTTTCAAGGGGGGCTACGAGTTGTGCGATGTCATCCAGAATCTTTTTGTGTGTGCCATCCTCTGCGTCATACTGAGTTTTCTGGGTGCCGATTTCCCCCTGAATACCCTTCACGTATTTCTGGGATTCATCCCACTTTTTCTCGCTCCACGAGTTCAGCACGCTGGCACTGCCAATGGTGCTGACTCCCATCGACAGCAGCAAGCCGGCCGCCGCAGCGATCGCCCACGGCTTTTTGCTGCGAATCCGACGATCCATGGCGATCTCGGGGGGCAACAGCGTCGTGCGAATCCGGGTTTTCCCAATGGCCTGCAATGCCAGTCCATAGGGAACCGCGAACGTCATGATGTTTTCAGAAAACAGCGGGTCGGTGAGGACGGAGTCTCCTGAAACGCCGCTCAGAGTCTCCAGACGCTCCACGGTGTACTGCTGCAGGTTCTGCTCAAGAAATCGTTGCAGACCGGCAAGGCGAAACCCGTTGCCGACGCCAATGATCTTGCGAATTTTCGCAGACCTGTGCGTGCTTCCAAAATAGCCAATCGTACGCTGGATTTCAGAAACGAAGTCGTTGAAGACCGGACGCATGGCCTGGAAAACCGCCTTTGGATCCGGTGCTTTGGTGGCGTTGCACTTCAAGTGCTCTGCCTTGGCAAACGTCAGCTTCATTTCGCGCGTCAGGGCGCGAGTGAAATGATTGCCGCCGATCGGTACATTGCGGATCCAGATACTGCGTCCATTGGACACCAGCATGGTGGAGTTGTCAGCACCCATGTCCAGAATGATGTGGTAGTCTTCCTGAGCCGGTGGTTCCGGGGTTTCAGCCGTTCGGCGAAATCCCAGCACATCGTAGGACAGGTAGTTGTACAGCGCCAGCGGAGCGATCTGGACAATTTCCACTTCCCGGCCGTTGTTGGTGAACGGCTTCATCGCGTCATAGACCAGTTCGCGTTTCATCGCGAACAGACCCACTTCCGCTTCCAGCATAAAACCACTCTCTTCAACGCCGCCACCGACCGCCTGGTAATCCCAGATCACGTCGTTCAGGTCGAAGGGGATCTGCTGACGTGCTTCGTAGCGAACAATTTCTGCAACCTTGCTGGCTTCTACCGGAGGCAGCTTGATGAATTTTGCCAGGGAACTCTGCCCGGGAACACTGATCGCAATCAGGTCGCCTTCCACCTTGTTTCGCTCAAGGAAGGTTTTCATGGCTTCCCGAATCAACTCTTCGGGAATCGCGTCGGGCTGGCTGAGAATTTTCGGATGAGGGATGTAATCGAAGGCTGCCGCGACGACCCGCTGACCGTCTTCTGACGACCGCAGCTTGATCGCCTTCAAGCCAGCCTGACCAATTTCAATACCCCAGGCACTCTTTGCTTCTGCCATGTTTTTCCCCAGTCCGCCTGTCCCTGGATTGCGCTATGCTGATACCGGCTTTGCTGCAACAACCGACTTCGCCGCCAAAGCATTTTGTCGAGCCGCCTGACCGTCGCTGGCGTGCTCAACGTCCTGCCCGGGCAGGATCTGTTTCTGAACTTATCAACCGCTGCTGCCGACCATGCCACTGGTCACCAGCAATGTTTCACCATTCGGCCGTCTTTACCCAAACTCGGAAATCACCAAAACCGTCGTTTTCCGGCAGTTTTTTGAATTCCTTGCCGCGCAAAGTTACCAGCCCATTTACCGTCTCGTCAACCATTTTCGGATGTTCCGTGAAATTCCTCGCCCTCCCGACAAAGCTTTTCTCCAAAAAGTCCACGAAACACTCATTTTGACGCCATGAATTCCGGGGATGTTCCGGAAATCTTGTGGGATTTCCGGAATTGTGCGATTACCCTCCCCCCTTGCTCCACATCAATCAGTCCGGCTACACCCGCCCTGACACATTCAGGTTGCAGACGCCGTAAGTCGCTGTCGGGCGGCTCTGGTTACCTCCTCGATACTCTCGACGGCGACGTCGCAGAGCTTTTCCACGTTGGTCACGTCCATGCCCGGGGCGGGCATCAGCACTACCACGTCCCCCAATGGTCGCAGGATCACGCCGCGTCGTCTGGCGGCCAGAGTCACCTGGTGCCCCAACCGAAATTCCACCGGAAACGAGGTCAAAGGATCCCGGTCTCGCACCAGTTCAATTCCCACCATCATGCCACACTGCCGGATCTCTGCCACATGCGGGTGGTCTGCAATGAGGCGGAGCTTGTCACTGATGGTCCGTGAACAGCGAGCCACGTTGTCAAGCACATGCCGCTGTTCAAACAGTTGCAGCGATGCCAGTCCGGCAGCGCAACCCAGCGCATTGCCGGTGTAGGTGTGCCCATGAAAGAACGTCCGTCCCTGCCATGGATCTCCCAGAAACGCCGAAAAGATGCGTTCTGTAGCGAGCGTTGCTCCGAGTGGCAGATAGCCACCGGAAATCCCTTTCGCAAGGCACAGCAGATCGGGGCTCACTTCTTCCCGCTGGCACGCAAACAGGGTACCCGTTCGTCCGAAACCCACGGCCACTTCATCGGCGATCATCAGCACGTTGTAGCGGTTACAAAGTTCCCGAACGTGTTTGAGATATCCTGAGGGATGGACCAGTATTCCGGCCGCGCCCTGGACAACCGGTTCCATAACCACGGCCGCCAAACGCTGATGATTTGCCCGGATGGTGCGTTCCACGTCATCAAAACAATGCTGAAGCCAACTGTCTCGCGTGTGTCCCTCCGGAACCCTCAGAGCCACCGGTGAGGGGACCGTCAGTGTGGGAAACAGCAGGTGCCGATAGACGCGGTGAAACAGGTCAATGCCGCCCACGCTGACCGTTCCCAGCGTGTCACCATGATAGGCGTTGCCAACACACAGGAACGTGTCCCGTTCTTCCGGGCCTTCCGGTTTCTGTCGGTGATACTGGTAGGCCATTTTCAGAGCCACTTCCACGGTGGTAGCGCCGCTGTCGGAGTAAAACACGCGAGTCAGGCCCTGAGGCGCGCGGTCCACGAGGGCTCGGGCAAGCCGTATGGAAGGTTCGGATGCCAGTCCGAGCAAGGTCGAGTGCGCGACCTTCTGCAGTTGGGCCTGAACGGCCTGATCGATCTCTGGCACCGTATGTCCGTGGACGTTGCACCACAGGGAGGAGATGCCATCGAGATATCCATGGCCGTCCTGATCATAGAGCTGAAATCCCGCGGCGCGGACAATGATAGGAGCCTGTTCGGTGCGCCATGCGGACATCGGAGTGAAGGGGTGCCAGAGACAGTCATTGTCCCAGTCACGGAGCGGCGCGTCTTCCGCCAGAAAATCTGCAGTCATGGGTTTTCACCTGAGAATTGAGGCGCCCATTCGGGAATACCTCCGGCTTTTTGCTGAGCTTGATAGAGTTCGTGAAATGGACGTACTTTTGAAAGCGCTGCTGTTTCATTGACCATCATTGGTCGCGATTCGGCCCACCATTCCCGCCAGGCAGCTCGCATGTGTTCCACCGTTTCCGGATGCTGATCAATCACGTTTTTCTGCTGACCGGGATCCGCTTCCATATCGAACAACTGTGTGTTGTTCACCAGCCGAAACCGCTGATTGCGGATGGAGAACGTTTTCCACTGATAATCGTTGGGTTCGCTTCCGGTTGGCCAGCGTCCAATGTGCGTAAACAGGTACCGATCCGGCCAGTCGGATTGTGGGTTGTCGAGCAGTGGCACCAGACTGCGGCCTTCTACCTGCCCTTCCGGTTGTCGGGCTCCGGCGATTGCGGCGAGTGTCGGAAACACATCCAGATCGGCTGCGATCCGGTCAATCTCCCGTCCTGCGGCCCAGTGTCCGTCCCAGCGTACAAGAAACGGCACACGCAGGCCGCCCTCATCCGGGGAATTTTTGAGCCCTTTCATTCCAGCGTTGTAGAAGTTCATCGGACGCTGATCCACGTCGGTTCCAAGAGGTTCCCCGGGCTTGCCGGCCCCCCCCGGGGTCATGCCATTGTCTGACATGAAAATCACCACAGTCTCCTGCAGCAGTTGCTGATCATGCAACAGGTGCATCAGGCGACCAAAATTCTGGTCGATGTTTTCAATCATGCCGTAGAAGGACGCCTGATCATTCCCAAAGCCGCGGTCCAGAAATCGCCGTTTCCATTCCAAGGGTACGACATACGGTGCATGCGGTGCGTTGGGGGTGATGTAAGCAAAGAAAGGTTGACGATTGACCGCCTGTTTTCGGATCCAGTCCATGGCTGCTGAAAAGAAGACGTCTGTGCAGTATCCTCGCGTCTGCACAAAAGTTCCATTATGCCTGATCACCGGATCGTCATAGGAGTTACCAGGGACATCGGCGCAACTGCAGTCGTAAGCCTGACCGATACCTCCGGCTCCATGGATGAAGGCTTCGTCGAATCCGCGATTGTGCGGCTGATAGGGTTCTTCGTCACCCAGATGCCACTTCCCGAAGATTCCGGTGGCGTATCCGGATTGCTTCAGCACCTGAGGCAGAGTCACTGCATCCAGCCTGAGCCGTTCACGTTCCAGGATTGTGTGCGTGACACCGTTGCGCAGCGAGTGTCGACCGGTCATCAGGGCTGACCGCGTGGGGCTGCAGGTGGGGGAGACAAGGAAGCGAGTGAAACGGGTCGACGCATCGTACATGGCATCCAGATTCGGCGTGCGAATCCAGGGGTGTCCATGTCGACCCAGTGGCGGATAGCCCTGATCGTCTGTCATGACGAGAATAATATTAGGGGGACGTAATGTCGGCTCAGCAGCGACCAATGAGGTATTCGTCACAAGTCCCCGGTGGTTGAGACTGACACATAGCGAAAGTAGCAGGAGTCGGATTGAAGTCCACATGCGATCGTTCTGTTTCGGCAGAGGATTGAAGCAGGGGCAGGAAACGCAAGAAAGTCATTTTCAAGGCAACCGAACTGTGGCCCGCAGTTTGATGTGGCCGTCATTCGTTCAGTGGGCCGTCCAGCCACCGTCAACCGTGACCAGGCTGCCCGTGGCGTAACTGGACGCGGGGCTGCACAGCAGGAGTGCAGCGCCCTGAATTTCTGACATATTCCCCCAGCGTTCCATGGCCGTCGCGCCAACGATGTATTTTCGAGCTTCTTCGGTGTCGGCAATCGGAATATTCATCGGAGTCAGAAAGGGACCTGGGCAAATTGCGTTGCAGGTGACGCCGGTTTTTGCAAGCTCCAGGCCAAGAGCACGGGTCATTTGCACCACAGCACCTTTGCTGGATGTGTAGGGCGTTCTGTTGGCGAGTCCGACAACGCCGAGGGCGCTGGCGATGTTGCAGATGCGGCCGTAGCCAGCCTTCAGCATGTGCGGCACAACGGCGCGACAGGCCAGCCATGTGCCCTCCACATTTGTTCTCTGCACCCGCTGGAACTGGTCCAGAGACAGTTCGGTGATGGGGCCACGAATGTTGATTCCCGCACTATTGACCAGAACATCGATGCGCCCCGTTCGTTCCATGACCGTGTTGACCATCGCGTTCACGCTGTCTTCGCTGGTCACATCGCAATTCACGGCAAAGCTATGAGTCCCCCAGGCAGAGGAGATGCGGGCCGCCACGTTTTCACCTTCTGAGACTGTCCGACTGGCGATCACCGTGGTAGCGCCGGCTGAAGCGAGTGCAGCGGCGATCACGGCGCCTAACCCGCGCGACCCGCCAGTGACGATCGCCACCTGTCCGTTCATGCGGAACAAATTGATTCCGGGAAGTGTGGTGGCGTCGATTTCAGGTACATCAGAAGTCATGGCTAGTGGCCTGTTGTCTGGAGACTGAAGGGGTGGCACTGGGGCTATTGAAGCTCTGAGACGATTGAATCGCAACTTTTGCCCCGGAGGACATTGGGTTCGGGATATTGACGCAATCAGGGAAGCTGTTGGCCGTCTGCCTGGTGGCCTCACGGCAATCTACGGCGGACGCCTTGAGGTTCATTGCAGAGGCCCGTCCTGCGTGCGGCACGTGTTCATTGGTGAAGCAGGGGCAGGGATGCCGCGGTCGTTCAGTGCTCGTTGCCGACCCGCAGATCGAGCGTCCGGATGTTGCAGAACGCTGGGCCGTCCGAAATGGCGGTTTAGTCGTTCTTGTATTTGGAGTGACAGTTCTGGCAGTTCGTGGCAATGCCCGACATGGCCGCTTCGAACCCGGAAAAGTCTCCGCCCTCTGCGGCGTCTTTCAGGGACTGCGTGGCTGCCACAATGCCACTGGCAAACCCCTTGAATTCCGCATCGTCTTCATAGCCATAGCCAGGCTGAGTGACAATTTTTGCGAGCACTCCGAGAACAGCAGCTTCGTGCTGGACAAAGGCTTTTTTCGAGGTCAGGGCATCAGCAGAGCCTACTTCCGTCTTCATCAGTTTTTCCGCTTCTTCCATCCGCTTCATCAGGGATCGCATTTCCGCGGTTTCTGCGAAGGAGTCTGTCTCCGGAGGGGCCTCAAGTCCCGCCGGTTTTGAACGATTGAGAATGTCGGCAATGCTTTCGAACAGTTCCTGAAGTCTCTTCTGGTCTTTTGCACCGCGTTGCAGAGGGCTGGAATTCATTTTGCCCGCCAGATCCCGGATGTAGATAGCGTCGTCCTTCCATGAGACAGACTGGTTCTGCAGATGAGCCACTTCGGCGAGAGCCGCCATGGTGGCCACTTTCGGGGGAATCATCATCATCGATGAATTGTAGTTGCCGACAGAGCTAACGGTTTCCTGCAGGAAGTTACGAATGTTCTTGACTTCTTCATCCAGCACCGTGACGGGGATCAGTGCTTCCCAGGAATCCGTCGCAGCCGTTTCTGTCGGTGAAGATTCGGCTGGCTTTTCCGGTGAGGGTGTTGCGCTGACAGGAGCCGGTTGCGGGGGGGCAGTCTCTGCAGTGCCGGCCTCGGCGGCCGGGGATTCCATGGCTGGTTCCGCACTGGCAATGGCCTGCGCTGATCCGGCAATTGGGGTCGTGTTGGTTGCAACTTCGTAGGGCTTATCGAAGAAGGCATCCATGGGCACTTTTCCGAACCATTTCTGGCCCTTGTCGTCCACCCAGACTTCATCCCGGGCATGCTGCTTTTCTGCACCGGCAGTCGTCGCGGTGGCAGGCGGATCAGTTGCTGATGGCGATTGCTGGGTTGTCTGCTCTGGTCCTGCTGCTTCCGGTGGTGAGGCCGGTTCACCACCGCCACATCCGATGAGTGCGAGGCTGATTGTCAGTGTCAGAACACTGCTCGGCAATGATTTTTCAGACATCATTTTCTGAAGTTCCGTTACCACAGTTGCTGAAGAAACGCCTACACGTCCGTTCCATCGCCCGCGGTGTGGCCTATTGCAACGGATGTTGGCGCATGGCTCGCAAGCTGACTCTCCGAAAAGCGTCGACGGTTTGGAAGTTGTCGCGCCTACGTGCTGAGTCCCGCGCTGGACAAGTTTAGCCGCTCAGGGGCGTCCGGGGAAACGGTTGAAGGGTAAAGAAGGCGTTTTTTGGTGGAGCTCGGCGAGGATTCGACGGTGACCCTTTCGGTGGGCAGCGTTGATCACTGGAAACGAGCGCGGCGGCCAACCCTTCCGCGGGATTCGACGAGTCACCTATCCCACGGTCGATACACGTCGGCCTATGCGACGCCCCAACCACATTCTTGTCAAAGCAGCAGCAATCAGCGCGATCGTCAGCAGAGCGACAGTTCCGGGTTCGGGAATACTGGCGCCATATCCATAGGCAGGCCCCCCCCACGACGCCATCGGGTATTCCTCATCGGAAATGTCATCCAGCTCGTAAAGATCAGAATACAGAAAGTCGTCACCCGGCGACGGGTCAATCCCGTAAAACGATTCCGAGGAGCCCTCAGCGTAGTCGCTGTCATCCGGATCAAAGTTGAATTGCGGATACTGAGATGACCCGGAGCCCGGACTGTAGGTGATTTCAAATCCGTCATCGTAATCCGGAACTCCGTATTCCGGGGGATTGAGAGAGCTCACGTCCGTCACGGGTGTGACCAGATCGATCGGTGAGACGAGCGTGTCGTCTTCCTCGGGAAGATCCTCTGACTTGTCTGCTCCGGGTGGTTGCTGGTCTGTACTGGAGAGAT
>JALQWE010000132.1 GCA_023258825.1 Planctomycetaceae bacterium
ACACCACGCCGAAACGCCGCTGCATCGGGGTTTTTCGGTGTTCGTATTTGATTCGAAAGGTCAGATGCTGATTCAGCAGAGGGCCCTGCACAAAGTCACGTGGCCGGGCATCTGGTCGAACGCCTGCTGCGGACATCCTCGCCCTGGCGAAACCTCAGAGGAAGCCGCAAGGCGGCGTCTGGCCGAAGAATTGGAATTGCGGCCGGCGATGCTTCATGAGCTGCTGCCGAATTATCGGTATCGGGCCGAATTTCAGGGCGTGGTCGAAAATGAATTCTGTCCGGTCTGGGTTTGCTGGAGCGTGGAGCAACCGCGGCGAAACCCTGAGGAGGTTGCTGATCTGCGGTGGATCCCGTGGGACCAGTTCGTCTCAGAAATCCGCCGCCCTGCCCCACATGGGTACTCACACTTTTCACCGTGGTGCCAGGAAGAAGCCCGGCTGCTGGAGCAATCGCCGGAATTCCGGGAACTCTGGAACCGCCATGTCGGCCGCCAGCCCGAGTAAGTCACGGACATGGAAGACGGGGGAGTTACGGTCGGCTGCAAGCCATAGGTGCCATGCACCTTGTGTGATTTTTTCAATGAAAAATGGCTTTTTTGCGTGGGTGGGAGATCGAAGGCGTGGCCGGGATGGATGGGAGCGAGGCGGTGGTGGGATGCGTGGAGCGCCGCTGAGTCGGGGCCGGTGTTTTATATTGGGCGTGGTCGTAACACGTTTTGCAGCAATTGGTTACGGAGATTCTGTGCTGAGAGTTATGTGGTCGAACCACTGCGTGTCAAAGTTTGCGGATTTTGTCGAATTTCCTTATCGGCAGGGTTCTGCCGTGCCGATATTGAGAGAAGAGAGTCCGGCATTGTTCGGGCTTTCTGAAGTTCTTTGGCAATTCGCTTTGAAAATAGGATCGAGTGCGATTCCCTGGGGTCGCGTCGGCACAATCGGAGCCGAGTGAGCTGGATTTTTGTTCTCCTGTGAATGAGAACTTGACACTAAGTCATTGTGCAGCATAAGCTTGGAACGATTCGCCGTCGGTAGCGAGGGGCTCTATTTCCTGTTCAGGAGCACAGAACGTGACCAAGAAAGAGATCGTGAAGGCGATTTCGGACGAGTTGGGTCTGACTCAATTGACGACGAAGGAAATCGTTCAGAAGACGTTTGACGCGATTATCGAGACGTTGGTTGAGGATCGAAGGATCGAGTTGCGAAACTTTGGTGTCTTCGAGGTTCGAATGCGTGCTGCGAGAACAGCCCGAAATCCACGAACAGGTGGACAGGTTGAAGTTCCGGCCAAATTTGTGGTCTCGTTCAAGCCCGGCAAGGAAATGGAAGCCAAGGTCAGAGAGCTGGAGGAGAAAGAAGCCGCCAGAGCTCGACTTGCCCAGCAGGCGAAGTCAGGAAATTCTGGTTCCTGAGCTGTAGCTGGCGTTGAGAGAGAGAATCGCTGCCCCCCCGAGTGTGTGCATCGCCCTGGATCCTGTTTTCACTGCGAATGTCTGAACTGTTCAGACTCGTCGAGAAAAATCAGAGAACCACCACTTCCGAAGACTGTGGCAGCCGCCGTGACTGAGCGGCGGTAGATGTGTGCAGGGAAGGACGTTGCGATGAAGATGCGAAATCGGCTGATGGCGGGATTGCTGCTTGCATGCACTGCGATGACAACAGGCTGCATGATGCCAATCTGGAGCCCGAATCCTGACGTGCGGGCGCGTCAGTTGATTTATCAGTCAGAGAGCCTGCGACACATTCCGGAGATCTGGGAGCGTATCTGGGGGCTGGATCAGCCTGACCTGGCGACCCCGTATCGAGTTCACGGCGGTGTGATCTGAGCCGGAACTGTTATAGATGGCGTGCGCTGTGCTGCTGAGCGGGTGTCTGACGAGGACATGCGGTGTCAGGGGGCCGCGGTGCGCCTGAAGAGCAGAAGATACTGACAGTCGGCGAGCTTGCGCACGCCGACTGTTTTCGCGCGCCTGACGCAGTCTGTGTGGCGTCGAAGGGCAGGATTACTGCAGCTCGATGGTGCGGCGAGGATCGTTTGGATCGCGGTTGGAGATTTCTGGTCGCAGGGCGCGAATTTCGCGGACGGGGCGGCCCTGGGGTTCCAGAGATAACCGTGTGCCAGCCACCTCAATCTCACGGATTCTGTACGTCCGGACATTGGCGTGTCGAGTGCCCGCGCTGCCTGCTCCGGGGACGAAAGCGGGGAACAGGCTGGGGACCCGGTTGTAAGTTCGGCCGGCACCAGGTTCGGCAGCATCTTCCTCGAGGATGACTTCAATTCTGGGAGTGCCGGGATACCGCAGGGTCATTTCCAGTGTTTCTCCGGTTTCACCGGAAGAGGGCGTGCTGAGTGAAGGGGAGAAGCTGACTTCCATCCGATCCTCCAATTCCCTGTGTCCTGAATACTCAAAGGTCCGGCTGCCGTCAGAGATCGTGGCTGTGGCATCATTGAGTTTCCATGCGATGGAGGCCGCCACTGCGATTGAGTTTGTGCGTCCAACGGTTCTGGGGACAGCGGTCAGTGTCGAGGCGAGGTACTGTGAGGCATTCTCGGGGAGTTGCTCTGATCCCAGCAAACGAGCGCAGAGCAGCAGGCCGGGGATCGGAATCCGCTTCAGCATTTCGTCATCGCTCAGCACCATCCTCAGTTGTTCCTTGTCACCTGCATGGTAGTACAGAGACGCGAGGGCCACGGAGCTCTGGTCGGTTTCCAGTTGTTCATCGACATTGCACAGGATGCGTTCCTCTGCCGCCTGATACTGTTCGTGGCGTCCCAGGATCCATGCGCAGACCAGGTTGGCTTCCCAGTTTCTGGTGGAATATTCAAACGCTCGCTGAGCCGTCGTGGCCGCTGCCGGATCACCCTTGCCTTCCTGGATCAGTCCAAGATTGGCCATGCTGCTGGCCAGCATGTCGTCCTGTCGGAAATGTCCCTGGCCAATTTCTGTAAGTCGACGAAATGTCTGGGCAGCCTCGTCCGTGTCGCCCATCAGTTGTTGCGTTCTGGCGACGTAATACCAATACGGCGGATAACACTCCATGAATCGTTCGAGGCGTCGGAGAGACCTCAGGCGAACGTCAGGCTTGTCGATGGCGAGAGCTTCGGAAAGCTGATCGAGATCCTGGTCACGAAGCAGCCAGCGGTCCGGGATGTCATTCTTGCGACTGAGTTTCCAGAAGCTGTCAAGAAAGCTGGAAGAGCGTGTCATCAGTGACTGAAACTGAGTTTTCTCAACCTGCCACAGATCCGAATCTCGTTTCAGTGCTGTAGTGCGATAGTCCCACCAGCTGTTGGCGCCGGTCTGGATCACGGATCCCAGCTGTCCCGTGGCGGCCTGGGCACCGATCACAAAAAAATCGGTCCCCATTTTTCGCTGGACACCGCGCTGAAAACCCTCCTTAATCACGGTTCGTTCGCGATCACCGATTTCCACCATCCCGATCTCATCAAGGATCGAGCGGTACAGGGAGATGACTTCCGGGTCGTCGATCTGATTCAGGTCGAGATTATTCAGGATGCGCTGCTGTTCCTCAAACAGCACCTTCTTGGACCCGGCCTTGCGAATGCGATGCAGGGCCGCGCGGCAGTAATTCAGTGTCACGGCGGTTTTGCGGCGTGACACTTCGGATTCCCGTCCGGGCAGATCATCTTTCGAGTCACCTGGAAGCTGGGCGAAGCAGGCCAGCGGCAGCAGGAAGGCAGCGCAAAGCAAAGAGAACACTGTTTTCATGGTCGTGAGTCACTGATCGGGGATTAGCTGAGTGCCATGGTCCGGGCCATGCCCGCCTCAGGCCACCAGCCTGAGGGTCGACAGCGAACTGTGTCGAATGCAGCACCTCACCAATTCCTAACCAACTGACGTCAGTTCATCCATGAACCGCGCAGCCGTACGCTTACTATGTTTTCATCCGATTTCGCAAAGACAATGACGAATCAGGAATGCGCCGAACTTCCCGCATCAATTCTGCGGGCCATTCGCGTTGCGGGGTTCTGGTAAGCGGCAGAAAATGCCGATTCGGGGGTGGCTGGGCGGGATGGCTGGTGGCTTGCACGAGGCGGACGGGGGTTTGCGCGGGGCATGCACCGGTCGATCAGCGTTCGGAGAGTTGACGAAATCGGTCTCGAATCACGGCGGTAGTTCCCGGTGTCAGCCAGACGTCCCATGTCTTTTCGAAACCCGGAGTCACGGCGATGGTGTCAATGGGGGCGAGGTAAGAGCAGGCGCCCTGCTGCTCGTCGCCGTTTCCGAAGCGGTAGCAGGTCAGCTGACTGGCGGCGGGCACACAGCAACCGATTCCGAAGTCTGAGTCATCCACCCACGCGGCCCAGTGTTCCGTCATGGCCCGGTATTCGTTGGGCCAGCCGGGCTGATGGCGAGTCACGGGTTGACCTGTCCATGGCTGACTGCCGTCGTAGGTGACCAGTGTGGCGTACTTCGGGTCGACAAACAGGGCCGGTAGTTCCTGATGGTGGGCTGGATGTGGGATCTTACCGGTGTAGTGAAAGCGGAAGCGGATGTGCACCAATTCCTGCTGCAGCGTCACGGTTTGTTCCATGATCACGTCTTCAACAGGTTGACCGGTGGCCCAGTGAACAGGTTGAGTGCGTATGCGGGCCCGGGACCTGGTAACCTGCTGATCCAGAAGTTTGGAGGACTTACCTTTCCAGTCGCCACCCTGAACGGGATTCCAGCGCCAGGGTTGTCCATTCCAGTCAGAACCGTCCGGCCTGCCATACCACGATTGCTGGATGAGTCGTCCGCGATCGAAGTGGTTGATCAGATTGTGTTCATCGGACGCAGTGCTGATCCATGCGATCGCTCCGCCGGATTTTCGGAGCAGCCCGACTTTGAGGTGTGGATTGCGCAGCCAGATCCAGTCTTCCGAAGGGGGTTCTGGGGCATCGGCTGTTGGCTGCTGTGGATCCTGCGCGGGCAGGGAATTCAGCAGCAGCGACAACAGCATCAGAACGGCGAGCCGGAACATGAGCAGACTGCGTGGAAAGGCGTTCATCGGGGAGTCAGCACGTCGCGTCCGACCCATGGTCTGAGGACCTGAGGCACGACGACGCTGCCGTCTTCCTGCTGGTAGTTTTCCAGCACGGCGATGATGGCGCGTGCGCAGGAGATGGCCGTTCCGTTGAGGGTATGGACAAACTGCGTGCCCTTGCGATCCGGGCTTTTGCAGCGAATATTGAGGCGTCGAGCCTGATAGTCGGTGCAGTTGGATGCGCTGGTGACTTCACCGTATTCGCCACCGTCACCGCGTCCCGGCATCCAGGCTTCGATATCGAACTTGCGATAGGCCGGTCCACCGAGATCCCCGGAGGCGGTATCGATCAGTCGATAGGGGATTCCGAGCGCCTGGAAGATTTCTTCTTCGATGCGCAGGATTTCCAGATGCAGTGCATCCGAGTCTTTCACGTCCGGACCGGCATAGCCGAACATTTCCACCTTGGTGAACTGGTGGACTCGATAGATCCCGCGTGTGGCGCGTCCGGCGGCACCGGCTTCGGTGCGGAAGCAGTGTGACAGTCCGGCATACTTCAATGGCAGCGTGGACAGATCGAGCGTTTGATCCTTCTGCACACCTCCGAGCGTGATTTCGGCGGTCGCGACAAGACTGAGGTCGCTGTCGGCGACGGAATAGATCTGAGTTTCGTTGCCGCGGGGATTGAACCCGATACCTTCGAGAACGCTGTCCCGGGCAAGGTCCGGGGTTGTGAAGAGTGTGAAGCCTTCGGAGCGGAGTTTGGTGAGTGCAAATTGCACGAGTGCCATTTCGAGCATGACGGCGTCATTTTTCAGGAAATAGAATCCTGAGCCAGCAACTCGAGCACCTGCTTCGAAGTCGATCAGATCCAGGATCTGAGCGATTTCGACATGGTCACGGGGTTTGAAGGAAAAGACCGGCTTCTGTCCCCAGGTTCGCAGTTCTGAGGCATCGGCTTCGCCACCGATCGGGGCGGCGGGGTGCGTCATGTTGGGAATGCGGGCCTGTTCGGCCTTGAGCTGTTCTTCGACAACGCGGAGTTTTTCATCTGCGGCGGCCACCTGATCGCGAAGGACTTTGCCATGTTCGATCAGTTGGGGACGTTCTTCAGCTGAAGCTTTGGGGATTTTCCCGGACAGCTCTTTCTGCTGTCGGCGGAGATCATCAGCGGTGACAATGAGTGCATTGCGTTCGTCTCGCAGCCGGATGACGGCATCGACGTCCACGGCAACGCCGCGTTTTCGGCAGTTGTCAACAACTTCATCACGATGATCGCAGATGAACTGCAGATCCAGCATGGAACAGCTCCTGAACGTCAGTCATCGGTGTCTCAAGGCTGCGGTATCGGGCGATGACTGATGGCTCGCCCGAACCGGCAGTGCGGCGGGAATTTTCCGCCGGATTGATCAGAATCCCGTCCTGAAACGGGGCTGTTTTCAGGTCGTTCTGGTTGGCGCTACGCGGGACAGTTCATCCCAGAGGCAGGCGCTGGCCAGAGTACCGCGGTGAAAATCCTGCAGATGAATGTGTTCATCCGGGCTGTGCAGGTTGTCCGAATTCCGGCCCCAGCCGAGTAACAGCGTATCGATTCCGAGGATCTGTTTGAAGCTGAGAACAACGGGAATGGAACCGCCTTCGCGAAACAGGACGGGTGGTTGTCCGAACGCCGTCTGGATCGCTCGGCGAGCGGCGGCCAGCCAGTCACTGGTGGGGTCGAAGACGAAGGCTTCACAGCCGTGAAATCGGCGAAACTCGAACTCAATCCCGGGGGGACACTGTTCCTTCAGAAAGGCTTCCAGAGCATCGAGGATTTTTGTGGGGTTCATGCGCGGGACGAGCCGGCAGGTGATCTTCGCGAGTGCTCTGGAGGGGATAATTGTTTTCGGGCCTTCGCCGGCGTATCCCCCGGAGACACCGTTGATGTCGCAGGTCGGCCGTGCCGTGCGGCGTTCGAGTGTTGACCAGCCGGCTTCACCAAACACGGCACTGCTGCCGACTTCCTGAAGGAAATCGCGTTCTGAAAATGGCAGTCGCGAGTACTCTTCGCGTTCCACCGGGGTGAGTTCCACAACGTCATCATAGAAACCGGGAATGCTGATGCGGCCATCCGGTCCCACGAGCGTGCCGCACATGCGTGTGAGTGCGTTGACGGGGTTGGCGATGCTGCCACCGTAGATTCCACTGTGCAGATCTTTTCCGGGGCCTTTGAGTCGGACTTCTGCCGCCACAATGCCGCGCAGACCGCAGGTAATCGCCGGGATGCCGTCACCGTACTGACTGGTATCACTGATGACGGCCACATCGGCTCGCAGCAGGTCACGGTGTGTTTCGAGGAAGTGGTCCAGATGGACACCGCCGCATTCTTCTTCGCCTTCGATCAGCACTTTCACATTCAGCGGCAGTTCACCATTGACCTGCATCCAGGCCTGAATCGCCTTGAGATGGGTGAACAGTTGCCCTTTGTCATCGGTGGCTCCGCGGGCGAACAGCTTCCCGTCGCGCACCTGAGGCTCGAAGGCGGGTGTGGTCCAGAGGTTCAGTGGATCCGGCGGCTGCACGTCGTAATGACCGTAGATCAGCACGGTGGGGAGTGACGGGTCCCGCAGTCGCTCGCCGTAGACAATCGGGTGTCCCGGTGTGGGGTAGATTGTGGCTGACAGTCCGGCGTCCAGCAGGGCCTGTTTCACCCATGCCGCACATTCCTGCATCTGTGGCGCGTAGGCACTGTCAGCGCTGACACTGGCAATCCGCAGGAACTGACAAAGTTCATCCAGGGCTGTCTGCTGACGATCCACAAGAAACGACAGGATTTTCTGCATTGAACCATTCCGCGAGAAGCTTGTCACCAGCCACCCGTTTCGGAAACATCTCCGAAAACGTCCGAGGGCAGACCGGATTGATGCTGCAGCTGGAGTGCCTTGACTGTCACCTGCGCCCGAATATCGGCGCCGATGGGGAAATCTTCGCCAAAAATTCGTCGAAAACACAGCGCAATCGGCCCGCTGCAGCATTTCCGGGAATTCCACTTGCGGGGTATCATAGCACAGCCGGAGAATTCCTGCAGTGAGATCAGATTCAATCCGGTTTTTACATTTTCGCCGATTCTGATTATTGTTTGCCCGCGCGATCTGAGTCTTCAGGTTCCGAAGTCCTGCCTGTCCTTCCGCTCATTGTGTTGTCTTCCGTCCGCCAGGCCGGAGACTCTGCCCTGGAAAGTTTGCCCATGTCTCGTTCCAAATTCCTGCTTGCTCTGACACTGCTGATCAGCGGTGGCTCTGTGTCTGCGTCCGATTGGCCTCAGTGGCGCGGTCCGCAGCGAAATGCCCAGTCTGATGAAAAACTGGCCTCTCATGACTGGGCCGCCCAGCCACCGAAGCTGCTGTGGACTGTGGAAGGGTTTGGGGCGGGGTATTCCAGTGTC
>JALQWE010000133.1 GCA_023258825.1 Planctomycetaceae bacterium
GCACCAACTGTGGCGCGGCCACACCAGTCAATGCCAGAGCAACTGCACTATGCTCAAACGAATTGTGACGGCGCTCAGAACTGGCCACTTGCCGCCCGGAAACTTTCCCGCACTACGAGCAGCCATGCACGCATTGCGCCGCGTGCCTTTCCAGCGGCGAGTGCCGGGGCTATTCCTGCCCCGCCGAAACAATTTCTCCCTGTCTTCCCAGACTACCCGAAATTCACCTGAGTACCGCCCCGATTTCTTCGTCTGAACACTGATAAACATCCATTCGCAACAACGCAAGCCTATACTGCACATGAGCTTACAGCAAATCCTTCAGTTTGGTTTTCATATTGACCCGATTCGTCAATTTGACGTAGAACATCGCGGCTTGATCTGCCACTGCTGCCGAAACAGCGCTCGCATGGACAAAAACTGCCGGAAGTCGGCAGATAAAGTCCGGCCACCGGCTGGTTCGGACGGCATCAATTCGGAAAGTCTTTCAGCGACCTGACACATTCTGCTCATGAACACTCGTGCAAACAACGTCCAGCACGCCGCCGCGGTTCGGGTCTCCGAACCGCAGGGCGGACGCGTTGCGCACGTACGAGTGCAGGGCCCCGCAGCAGGCCGGACGGCGACTGTTCTGCTGCTTTTGATGTGTGCATTCTTCTCCGGCTGTCAGGAGTCGAATCACTACTACGCGGAAGACAGTATTTTCGGGCGACGCTTGCCGGATCGTTATCGGGTCAAACGTCAGGCCAACCCGCAGGAAGTTGACCTTTCCAAACTTTCTGGCGCGATGGGTGGCAGTCAGGTGATTGGTGTGGGGGACGTGCTGGAAGTTCAGATCGCTGCCGGGCTGAATGAATCCGACCAGTCCACGACCGCTGTTCGTGTTCAGCAGGACGGTACGATCAATCTGCAGGACATCGGGCTGGTTGAAGTCGCCGGAGTGGAAGCCCATGCCGCCGAGGCGCTGATCAGGTCAGAAGCGGTGAAGCAGGACCTGTACCGGAACCCAACCGTCACTGTGATCATCACATTTCAGAAGAAAAACCGAGTTCAGGTTCTGGGGGCAGTGAAGAATCAGGGAACTTATGAGCTGCCACCCAATGCCAGTGACGTGGTCGCGGCACTGGCAGCGGCGGGCGGGTTGAAAGAGAACGCGGGACAGTTCATTGAGGTCCGAGATCCGGCGGGTCGGATGCGACCACCGTCCTCAGAATTTGTCGGCGAAGGGGGCACTCCAGCGACGACGATCAGCGCCACCTCCGGAGAATCAGGACTGGTTTCTTCCTACCGCATCGACCTGATTGAGGCAGCGAAATCCGGGGAAGGTCGATACGTGGTTCCCGATGGCGGAATCGTCATGGTGGAACAACGTGACCCGGCACCAATTTTCGTTCAGGGGCTGGTCCGGACGCCAAATCGATATGACCTTGAAATAGGTAAGGACACCCGACTTCTGGACGCGATCTCGATGGCGGGCGGCGTTTCGAATCAGATGGCTGACAAGATCTTTGTCATTCGCCAGGAAGCTGGCAAACAGGAACCGTTGCTGATTCAGGTCAGTTATCGACGTGCGAAACGCAGTGCAGATGCCAATATCACGCTGGGGCCGGGAGATGTTGTTGTCGTCGAACAGACTCCCGGTACGGTGCTGATGGATGCATTAAACATCGTTCGCTTCGGGGTGACAGGTTCAACAACGTTATTCTAGGAACATGCAGCACACCAACGGACCTGAAGCCCCACCTGCCGGACAGGCAATGGGACGACGGTCCGTGTGACTCATGACGATTGGACACAGAAGTTTCGGAATCGGACGGGGGAGCATTGTCCGGAACCGAAATGGGAAGCCCGCTGACCGCCCAAATGGCGACGGCTGGCAACCGACAGGAATCATCGGCAGGGAGGCCGAAGGATGTCAGAGCCAGACAGAATATTGGCGGGAATGCAGGACAGTCAGAATGCGGCGGCAACCACGCTGCACCTGATTTTCCGTTTTCTGCGCACTGTGAAACTTCGCAGTGGCATTCTGGTGGCATCCATGGTGATTTCCACCATTCTGGGGGTTTCCTATTACATCACCGCGGAACGAATTTACGAATCTACAGCATCGCTGTATATCGTTCGCAAAGGTGCTGGCGTCACGCAGGACACCACCGCAGGAAGTGCCAGTCCCAACAGCGACATGCCGACATTCATTGCCCTGATGTCGGAGCAGGAAGTCATCACGCGTGCCCTGCAGATCCTTCCGGAAAAATATCGCAAGGTCGACCTTGGCGGTTACCCACCGAATGCGTGGGTTCGTGGAGTGCTGGACGGACTGAATGTCTCGTCAGCCTTCAGCACCAACGTGATGGACATCAGTTATCGCTCCCGCGATCCTCGTGCCGCAGCCGCGATGCTGACCGCACTACTGGCTGGTTATGAACAGTTTCTGAATGAAACCAATCGAGGCCTGTCGGAGCAGGGACTGAAGACTCTGCAGACACGCCTCGATTCCATCGAAGTTGAACTTCAGGAACTTGCAGAACAGCGATTGGCTCTGAAGGCATCGGCTCCGGAACTGGTGGATACCGGGGACCGTCAGAACAACAGCCTGAATGTGATCTCCAAAAATATCGAATTGCTGACCTCAGACTATTCCAGCGCACGCAAGATGACAGAGCAGGCTCGTACCACAGCCGCAGAACTGCAGCGTGCCATTGCCGGCGGAGAAGATATCCTGCAGTTTGCCATTGAGACCCTCGACACTGCGGGACGACAACTGATCGAGCAGTCGATGGGACTGGGAAGTCAGGACAGCTATCATGTCCAGCGCATCATGCAGGAAATCCTGAATCTGCAGGCCGAACTGAATGAAGCCCGACTGAAATATGGTGCGAGGAATCCAAAGATCCGCTCCATCCAGGCCGAGATCACGGTGAAGGAGCAGTACCTGCAGCAATTTCCGGAATCGCAGCGGCAGAAGACAGAGGAATTGACTCGCACTGTACTTGCCCCCCGTCTTGTCCAGTACATCGGGCAGCAGGTGCAGAAGTATGAGCAGAATGAGCAGTCCATCCTGGAGCGTTTGAATGCCGAACAGGGGAAAGCTCAGCGAATCTCACAGACCCTCACCCGAATCGACGACCTCGATCGTAAGATCGAACAACTTTATACACAGCAGGCGTCCCTCCAGGCTCAGGCTGACGGAATCGGCCTGAACAAAGACACCTTCCTCAGTACAAAAATCGCCAGTCGTCCCACCGTGCCACTTCGGCCGATCTCCCCGCGACTGACCATCACTGCCATGCTCACGCTGATCCTTGGCACCACCATGGGACTGGCGATTATCTGGGTGCTGGACATTATGGACGACCGCTTCCGGACACCGGAAGAACTGAAACTGCATCTCGACACCCAGGTCCTGTCCATGATTCCACGAATGACGGAACTGCATGGCGAAGGGTTTGAAGCCGTGATGTGTCATCTGAAGCCGCATTCCCGCGAAGTGGAAGCATTTCGTGCTCTGCGAACCAGCATCGATTTCTCACCGCAGGACACGAACCGTCTGGTCGTGACCAGTACCGAGCCGGGGGATGGCAAGACCACTGTCTCCTCCAATCTGTGTGTGGCCTTTGCTCAGTCCGGCAAACGAACCCTGGTGATTGATGCCGACATGCGTCGGCCAGGTTTGTCGACTCTGCTTGGACTGCGGGATGACGTTGGACTTTCCAGACTGCTGCGCAGCTCTGAAGACCTGGAAACCTCAATCCTTGCCAATCTGCGGTCAACAGTCGTCGGCGGACTGGACGTGATCTCCTGTGGCCCGCGTCCGATGAATCCGGCAGAGCTGCTGGCCTCGGAACGTTTTGCAAGCCTGCTGTCGTGGGCGGAAACCAAATACGACCAGATCATCATCGACGCACCTCCGGTTCTTGCGGTCAGTGACCCGGCGATCGTGGGGCGACTGGTGGATGCCGTCATCCTTGTGGTCCGACCGGACAAGGATCGTCGCAGAATGGTGATTCGCGCCACGGAAACACTCCGCAGCCTGGGCTGTTCCCTGCTGGGTGTGGTGGTGAATCATCTCAGCACGTCAGATGCCGGTGGTTATGGATACGGTTATGGATACGGGTACGGTTATGGTTACGGATATGGCCATGATCATGAACATGAGGAAACTACGGAACAGTCGGTAGCACGAGGGCTTTATTCAATTTCGGTGGGAGAGTCTCGGACGACAGAGACGAGCTCAACCTCACGAGCAGCCTGACCGACAGCCAACCGTTGGAGGCAAGGCCTCAGTGTCACAGCTAGCTGCCGGCACTGAAATTTCTATACCGGCAACAGCTTTGTTCTGCCCCCCTGGCCTGCACACCAGCAGGAAACATCGGACACAATGGTGAACTGGAAAAAACGGTCTGTGTTATGACGAAGTCCAAGCGAACTGCAGAAAGTCGAAGAGGATTTGGCACTCCGGAGGGATCCGTTGCCCAGTCTCTCAGAGAATGGCTGCATCGACCTCGACTACTGCTGATCACAGACATCCTGCTGATTGTACTGCTGGTGATCTTTCCGTTTGTGATGGGTGGCCGAGAAGCGTGGGGCCATCGGCTGCTGGTCACACTCGCATTTGCTCTTGGCGGAGTCTGGTGCCTTCACCGATGTGCCGAAGGCGGCCGCGTCAGATTTCTGGCACTCGAACCCCTGCTGATCGCCGGCCTGTTGCTGGTCTGGTTTCAGACCCGTGATCTGCAACCGGAGGTCCTGAATCGCCTGTCGGCAGAATACCAGCGGCTGATTCCAGTCTGGGGAGATTTGTCGGCCAGTGAAACAGGCAGCAGTCCGGCGTGGTCGACGGCCAGTTTTGCACCGGCAGAGACGCGGCATGCGTTCCTGATCCTGCTCGCCTACGGGATTATCGGCATCGTGCTTTCACAGCGGATAGCCTCAGAGCAGGACTGCCATCGAATCCTGAAACTGGTCGCGGTTTCGGGAATGCTGATGGCCGGTTTTGCGGTGCTGCAACTGATCACTTCCAACGACTGCTTTTTCTGGTTTTACCGGCATCCGTACACGGGGACGAGAGAAACGCTGAAGGGCGCCTTCACCAACCGGAATCACTTTGCCCAGTTTCTTGCACTTTCGGTCGCCCCTTTACTCTGGTGGGCGCTGGCCGCACGACAACGACGCGAAACGGCCCAGGTGATGAATCGTAAAGGTCTCGGGCCTGCCCAGGGCAACCATTCGCAGATCGACAGCCTTGTCGATCCTCAATTGCTGCTGCTGATTTCCGGAACGGCAGGCGTACTGATTTCGGTCATGCTGTCGCTGTCCCGCGGGGGGATGATCGCCGCAGGAGTCGCCTGCAGTATCGTGTTTGCAGGACTCTGGAAGAGTGGGAAAGTTGCGTCTTCCCTCGCTCTGACCATGGTCCTGCTGGGAGTCCTGGCCCTCGGCGGAATCGTGATGTTCGGCGAACAGCAGGTTGAAACCCGAGTTTCGCAGCTGGCGTCACTGGATGCGGATCGCATCGATCAGATGAATGCCCGGCGGGCCATCTGGAAGGCCGATCTGAAAGCCATTCAGGAATTCCCCCTGCTCGGAACCGGAGTCGGCAGCCACCGCTTCGTCTATCCGATTTACATGGAAGATCTGGCGGAATTCACCTCGTTCACCTTCTCGCACGCCGAATGCTCCTACATTCATCTCGCACTGGAGGCCGGGCTGGTCGGTCTCGCGTTGCTGCTGCTGGGACTGCTGTTTGTCACCGGGCGATTCGTGTACTACCTGCTGAAGGGGCCGGATGCCGGTCGCATTGCCGCCCTGGCAGCGGTCATGGCCGCTGTCGCCGGGGGCATGTGCCACGCCGCAGCCGATTTCATCTGGTATGTACCAGCCGTGGTGGTCACAACTCTGGCGCTGATCGTGACAGGCCTGCGACTGGTTGCCGGGTTCAATCCGGACGCCGGGCTACCGGTTCCCCGAGCTGCGTGGCTGACCGCCGGCCTTGGTTGCTTCGCACTACTGGTTCTCGTCCAGCCCGACCTCGGACGACGAGTGGCGGGTGAACGTTACTGGTTCCGGTATCTGACGACTGCCTTCGATGCACGAACGGAGCAGTCTGCAGAGACCGCTGGACTCCTTGATTCTGAACCCCGACAGTCGGCAGAAGACCAATTTGACAATGTCGGCAGAGACGACGAACAACCGAGTTTTGTGCTCGGCAACAGCGGTGCCACCGACAACGTGTCCTCAGCAACCCCTGAGGCAGAGCCGAAAGCAACTGCTGAAGCAGCAGTCCCCGGCGAAACCGCTCGCTACCTGACCGAAGAATTCGGCAACGACAATGATCCCGTACAGAAACGCATGGAATCGCTGCAGACTCAGATCGCACTGCTGCTGCGGGCTTATCGCGAACGAAATGACCACCCGGAAATCTCCCTGCACCTCGCTCGCCGCAGCCTTGAACTCTTCGAACTGCAGCAGACAAAAAGTGATAACCCGCTGCCGCTCGTCCAGATTCGAGACGCCGTGATGACCTCCGGCTTTGAATCCACCGAGGCACTTCATGAATTCCTGGATCGCGCCTTTGGAAACCCAATCCGGCTGGTGCGACTGGCTGACACCATGTGCCGTCAGACGCTGCGGAATTGTCCGCTGCAGGCGGATGCGTGGAAACTGCTGATCTCCACCAACTTCATTCGTGATCCCCAGGACCGTCTTCAGACACGGCTGATGGCTCAGACCATGCGGCTGGGGCGATACAACCCATCCATCAGGTTCGCCGTCGGACAGGCACTGTTTCTCAGTGGTCGGTCCAGAGAAGCACTTGCTCAGTGGAATGCCGTATTTCACTCGACAAAAGCGATGCGACTGCAGATGTGCCGAGTGCTGGGAAGTAAATTCTCCGTGGAATCGGTCCTTGCCAGTTTTCAGCCGAATCTTGAAGAACTTGAGGACGTATTCACCGTCTACAGCACCTGGAATCGGCGCAGTGACATGGAACGGCTGATGTATGTCGTTCTGGAAAAAACTGCGTTCCTCGACGAGCATGCCGACGCAGAACAGGAAACACAGGACTTCGAAAAACACTTGTCCGTGCTGATGCAGGCAAACCGTGTGGCCGATTCTCTTGGACTGAACGAACACAGCCAGACATTGCTCACACGTGCCATCACGTGCGATTCGGCGGCAGAAGCCCCCCGGCGAGCTCTGGGGCTCCTGATGCTGAAACTGGAACAGTACGATGACGCTGAACGTCTGTTCGCCTGGTGCTATGATCAGATGCCCGGTGATGTAAAGCTGGAAGAACTGCGTCGAGAATGCCGGCGGCTTCGCAATCAGAAGTCAAGACGCCTGAGAACTGTCTCCTCGGAAAAACAACCCTGAGCCCGCCATAAAACGATCATCGCGGCGATGCAACCTTACCGCTACGCCGGGCTGCGGCTGGCACAACGCAGGCTGCCATTTCCGATTTAATAGACAAGCTATCCTGCCACACCCCGGCCCCGTCAACCTACCGATTCGCCAGGAGATCGCAGGTTGCTTGCAGAGCATCACGCATTGTCAGTGCTGCAGAGCCACACCGAAATTTCCCCAGAGAATTTTCGCCACCGAACGGCCCTACTCGGCGAACACTGACGAGGCCGACAAGCTCACAACACAGTGATTTCTCAGCATTCCGGGGCATTTTTCTGCGGTTGTCCGGGGTCACGCGAGTCACGCCACGCGATGAACTGCTTGCTCTGCGACGTCCTCGAAAAAGCGAACGCACGCCGCGAGGGGGATTGGTGGCGTGTCGCGAGGCTGGCTCAGAGAATTAGAGGAAACCCCCATCCCAAAACACTCAAGCGGGCAGGAAATGTGAATCCTTGCTGTAGATAATTTTTATGTTACCTGCGAAATACAGACTTTACCTCGCCGTCTGGTTGCAAGTATTGATTGTGAGTGGTAAACATTTATTAGCAGGCGTTTGAGCAGTGCTGGTGCACTGTTCATCGCGCGATTGGTAGTTCCCGACCGGCACTGGACACTCTCATCAAAAGGTGTCGTTTTCCCGTATCGTCGATTACTCAATTCGCCGTTCTAACTGGACGCATAACGGGATTGCTGCTGCATCAAACGGAGTTGATAAAATGGGGCAGCACATCGCATTGTCGGCGTTCGGCTCAGTGATCCTGTCCATTAAAACACCTTGACTAACAGCGCAATTAAACAGGAAACCAACATGGCAAAGCGTGGATCTGCAGACAAAGACAGCGTGAACGTATCTCGTGAAATTCGCGAACTGGTCGAAGGCAACAATGCCATTCGCGGCCCGGAAGTCATTTCCCTGCTGAAAGAAAAATACCCAAACTACCAGTTTAACGAAAACAGCGTGCAGGTGGCCTATGCCAACGCACGTCGCAAACTGGGAATCAGCCGCAC
>JALQWE010000134.1 GCA_023258825.1 Planctomycetaceae bacterium
GGTCGCAATGTCGGCATGGGATGCGACTACACGCTGTTTGCGTTGTGTGATGGGACTGTCCTGTTTGACCAGGACGGCCGTCGCATTAACATCGTGCCTGTTGCTGCATCTGCCAACTGATTCCGTCTGGCTCCGATTTCTCCGGCAAGCCGGTTTTGGGGCTTGCTTAACCTGCCATTGGTCAGCGATGTCCCCCCTTTAGTGTCGTAGCGGGGTTCGTCGTTCGATTTCGTTTGGGCGGAGTAAACGGCTGTAGATCGAACTGAATGCACGCGGAGCGTCCGAAACCTCGGGGGCTCCGTTTTTTTTGCGCGAATGGTGGCTGAGTCCGTTGACGCCGTCTGTCGGAGTTCCCATGAACCCGCCTTCAGCGTCCAGTTTCCGCTGGTGACACCTGCGACTGGGGTTCTTGAGTTCTGAGGAAGAAGTACCGATGCTGGAGCTGCGAAATCCCCATAGTATTCAAGCGGTGCTCGAACAACGCCCCCGGGCTGTGAAACGACTACGAATACAGGCGGAACATCCCGGGGAACCCTGGGACTCGGTTCTGGAGTTGGCGCGGAGACATGGTGTGCCGGTCAGTACCGGGGCGGGACATGAGGATCGGCGGGGGGCAGGACGGGATACGGAGCGTGTGGGGGCGGGCTCTGCCATGGTGGAGCCACCATCCCCGATTCCGCTTGAACTGCTGTTTCAGGCGGGTGAGGGTGAGCGAGGATTGTGGCTGGCGCTGGATCAGGTGCAGGACCCGCAGAATCTCGGTGCCCTGTTTCGGCTGGCTGGTTTTTTTGGAGTGCGGGGGATTGTGCTGACAAAGGACCGTAGTGCATCGGTCAATGCCACCGTCTGCGACGTTGCCGCGGGCGGCGCAGAGCATGTTCCGTTTTCAGTTGTTGCCAATCTGGTGCAGAGTCTGGAAAAGGCGCAGGAGAATTCGATCTGGGTGCTCGGAACCTGCGAGCGAGCTGAAGGGTCGATCCACTCAATCGCCAGAGATCGCCACTGGATGCTGGTGCTGGGCAACGAAGGCAGTGGTCTGCGTCGACTGACGCGCGAGCGGTGTGACCAATTGGTTTCACTTCCGCCACAGGGACCGGTGCCCTCGTTGAATGTGGCAACGGCGGCGGCCGCTTGCCTTGCCGTTCTGACTCGTCCTTTCTGAAGTCGCGGCGTGTTCCGCTGGCCTCTCCAGGAATCCGTATCGTACTCCGGAAGCGTCAGGGAATTGACAGGCTGCGGGTTTCGTGTTGAGATGCTGTTGCTGGATGGCACAGTTGATGGGCAGGGTGGCCACAATTGCCCGTTGTGACGATTTCTGAACGGCGACTTCCATGAAGAATCTTCTGGCTGCGGTGTTGACGTTTCTGACAGCGGCGCTGGTTCTGGTCGTGGCCATTGTGACATCGGGTGAAGGGCAGCGGTCCGAACCGTCTGCCTCAGATTCCGTTGAATCCGGTGGGGCGAAGAAGTTGGCGACGGCCGAACCAGGCTCCGAACGACAGCCGGAATGGACCCCTCGGACATCAGACGATCCGGCATTGGCAGGCATGGTCTGGATACCTCCGGGCACCTTTACGATGGGCGCGCTGGATTCGTTCGCGGACGAGTTTCCACCGCACGAGGTGACGCTCGACGGATTCTGGATGGACTCGACAGAAGTGACCAATCGTCAGTTTCAGGCGTTCGTCGAAGCCACTGGTTATGTAACGATGGCGGAACAGCCCCCGAAATTACGCAGTTTGCAGCCGGATTCGGAACTGGCAAACCGCCAGATACTCCCGGAGTTCAATCAGCCCGGTTCGATCTGCAGTCTGCAGCTGCGCAGTCGGGCCGATGTGGATCCCGGGAAAGGGGCTTACAGTTGGTGGCAGTATGTTCCCGGAGCCAACTGGCGACATCCGGAGGGACCGGAGTCGACGATTGCCGACCGGATGGATCATCCCGTGGTCCACATCAGCTGGCTGGATGCTCAGGAGTATTGTCGCTGGGCCGGCAAAGAACTCCCTACGGAAGCGCAGTGGGAATATGCGGCTCGGGGTGCACGCAGTGGCCAGACATATCCGTGGGGCAACGAACGCAACCCGGATGGTCGCTGGATGACCAATATCTGGCAGGGTGAGTTTCCGATCGAAGACACGGGGGACGACGGATATCGGCGAACAGCTCCGGTGGCAAGCTTTGTAGCTAACGCCTATGGGCTGCACGACATGTCGGGCAACGTCTGGGAGTGGTGTCGAGATTATTATCAGCCTGAGTACTACTCGGAAAGTCCTGCGCAGAATCCGCCAGGACCGAGCAGCAGTTTTGATCCACAGGAACCCGGGATCATCAAGCGCGTGCAGCGTGGAGGATCGTTCATGTGCAGTGACCAGTACTGCATTGGCTACCGAACGACGGCCAGAATGAAGGGTGAGGAAGACACCGGGGCATTCCACACGGGATTTCGCTGCGTTGTCAACCGCTCTGAATCCGGGACTCAGCCATAGGTGTGGTAACCCTGCAGGGGCCGTGCTGGAATGAATTCAATCGTCCCCGTGTGGAGCAGGGCAGAGGGTTCTGGTGTTGGCTGTCGTGGTCAGTCGCGATTTATTTCCGAGTGACCGACTTCGTCCACAGCTGGATCAGCGATAGTCCGGGACACTGGTTTTCCGGATTGGTCGACAAACTGTTGCATGCGATTCAGTGTTTCTTCGCTGACGTGGTGTTCGATCCCTTCACTGTCGATGGCCGCTGTGGCTTCACTGACCCCTAATGCCACAAGAAACTCAAACACAACGGCATGCCGCTGTCTTGAGAATTGGGCGAGCACCTGTCCTTTCTCGGTGAGACGAACCGGACCATATGGCTCAGTGTCAACATAGCCATCGCGTTTCAGTCGGGAAATGGTGCGATTGACCGTCACATGACTGACTGCAAACCGAAGTGAAAGATCGCGGACGCGGCATTCACCGCGCTGCTGTGCGATATCCGCAATGGCTTCAGCATAGTCCTGCGTCAGCTCGGTCGCATGATCGCGACGAGTTCGCTGGTGGCCCTTGATTCGGGTGCGATCTTCTTTCACGGGATCTGTCGCGACTTGGGAAGAGGACCAGTACTTTCGCCGGAACACGGAAGCTCTGAGGACACCGAAACGAATCTCGATCGTCAGGCAGCTCTGCATGGATGGAACGTCGGTGCAGCTCAGGTGAGCACTTTCCGGGTGAACGTTGTCAGCCTGCGTCACTGCCAGCGTCAGCGGGGAGATCAAGGCTGGAGAGGGGACCGACGCCAGCCGTGGTGATCATGCGGATCGGAAATCGCTGCAGCAACTCGTGGATATCCTGCATTGTGACCCCACGGATGACCTTGAGATCATCGGCGATTGTGCGATATTCCTGTCGATACAGCCAGTTACCGCCGAGCAGTGAGAGTCTTCCCATCGGGCGTTCTCCGCGAAGCACGATGCGCGAAGCCACTTTGTTACGGGCCTGTTCCAGTTCCTCGACGGTGATGCCATGAGTCGAGACGTCTTCGAACACGCGGCGGCAACGTTCGAGGTTGGCCGCGACATCTTCGGGCGAACAACAGAGAAAGCTCATCCAGGCACCTGCTCCATCGTATTCGCTGAAGCCCAGATCACACGATTCGGCATAGCCGGGGTCCACAAGCTCCCAGAACAGTCGGCTTCCGGAGTCGTCCCCGACCACGACGGACAGCAGTTCAGCGGCAAATCGCAGGGGGTCATTTCCCTTTGGAGCGTCGCCCATCTGCATCAGATTCTGCTGCAGACTGCCTTCTCTGGTGATCAGGCTGACGGCTGGACGTGGTTGAAAGTCGGGCCGTGTGCGCTCAGCGATTCCCCGCGGGATACGGCTGCAGTGTTTTTCTGCAAGTGTCACAAGAAGATCGAAGTCGCAGTTTCCGGCGACTGCCAGAATAATGTTACCGGTGTGGTACTGCTGACGGTGATAGTCACGCATCTGCTGTGACGAGAGTGCTGTGATACTTTCGTTGCTGCCCAGAATGCTCTGCCCCAGCGGATGCCCGGCGAAATGCGTCGCCATGATCTGGTCGTAGCAGGTGAACGAAGGCTGATCTTCGTACATGCTGATTTCTTCAAGGATGACATTTTTCTCCATGTCGAAGTCTTCCTGTCGCAATGAGGGCTGCATCAGTGCAGACAGGAGCTCCAGTGCACGCTCCAGATACTCCGGGAGTACGGCAGCGTAGTACATCGTGACTTCTTCGCTGGTTGACGCATTGTACTTCGCGCCGATCTCATCAAAGATCCGATTGATGTCGTCCGCTGAAAAACGCTCATCACCCTTGAATGCCATGTGTTCCAGAAAATGACTGACTCCGGAAATCAGTGTCGTTTCGTCACGAGAACCCGTGCGAACGAAGAAGCCTGCAGCCACGCTGTGCACCGCTGGATTGGTTTCGGCGATCAGCGTGAGACCATTCGATAATTGACACTGCTGAAATTTCATACGTGGTTCCCACAGGAAGCATCCTGCGATGAGGAGGGTGTGACTGAGTCCGTGTGAATGCCGGGCATGAAGAATCTACGCCAGTCGGTTTACACAATCCGCATTCAGGGGCTGAGGTCCGATTGTGACAAGGACCATCGACCGAGGTGCATATTCCTGAATAAAATTCTTCACCTGCGGGACGTTCAGGGAATCGATACGATGGTGAATTTCATCCAGCGTCACGACTCGTCCCAGCAGATACATGTCTCTGGCAAGTGAGGAGGCACGCGAAGACGTGGATTCCTGCTGCATGATCAAGGAACTCTTGGCTCGCGCCTTGCATCGCTGCAGTTCATCCTCCGTGATGCCTTCATGCAATCGCAGAACCTCAGCCACGGTCACTTCCAGTGTTTCCTGTGCCCGTTCAGAAGTCGTGCCGGCGTAAGCCATCACACGGGCCTGATCTTTCAGGGTGCTGAGTGAAGCGGAGATGGCATAGCAGAGACCGCGTTTTTCACGAACTTCAGTGAACAGGCGCGAGCTCATTCCGCCGCTCAGCAGACTGACAGCGGCCCACGCTTCGTAGTAGCGCTCGTCCGAGTAGGTCACAGTCTCCCAGGCAAGTCCCAGATGTGTCTGCGCGGAATCGTGAGGCAGGTGATAAGGTGAGACAGGACAACTTCCAGCGGTGACAGGCGGGACCGCAGGGCCGCGCCATTCAGAAAACACGGATTGAATCGAGTCCTTCAGGCTGGCGAAGTCGAGGTTGCCGGCAATTCCCAGAATCGCGTCACATGGAGTTACAAACGCCTGAAAATGTCGACGAACATCGTCAGGTGTGATTGTCTCAAGGTCCGTCAGCTCCCCTTCAGAAGAATTGCCCCAGGGAGCGGGATAGCTGTGCTGTCGCAGGACCTTGCCCAGTCGCTGCCGCGGCTCATCTTCCAGAGACATCAGTCCCTGAGCGATCAGATCACGCGCTGGTTCGAAGTCCTCATCTGTCAGGTGGGGACGAGTAATCATGCGGCTGATCAGCGGTAGGGCATCCGCCAGGCGATCTGCCGTTGTCGCCGCAGAAAACGTGATGTGCGCGCTGCCCACACTGAAACTGCGCTGCAGGCCAAGGTTATCCAGAGCGGCACACAGCTCCCGCGAGGACAGGCCGTCGGCACCACGAGGGAACATTTCTCCGAGGATCGCCGCAGTGCCACAACGCCCCGCGGCATCTCGCACACCTCCCGCCGGAACCAGCAGTGACAATGCTGCCGATTGCACATCCCGCATCGGTTCGAAAACCACCAGCAGACCATTGGGAAGACGGAAACTCTCGATACGCTGCGTCATGAACAATTCCAGAATGTCCGTAACCGGACAGAAAGGGTCGCAAGGAATGACATACAAATGAATGATCTGCAACGGGGCAACCGCTGAAACAAACCATCACTCTTCCGTGTCATTCCGCCACGTAAGAGAGTTGGGAGCACACAAGCCAGTGACAGTATATCCCTCGAAGGAACCGATGCTGAATCTTCAGGCTTTGTCGTGAAAGTTCGAACGGCCCATCGAGGAATCTTACTGCTCTGAACTATTTCAGCCACCTGTCGGAACGGCGAAATCGCCTTCCAGACTGCGCCAGATGGAATGCACATGGTTGGCGTCATTCTGAGTGTTGTTGTACTCAATAATGAACAACTTGCCCTGAATCACATAGTGATGACGCTTGTTCCGCTCTGCTTCGCCCCACCACCCCATGCGAATGTCGTCCATGCCGCCTTTTTCAATCGCACGCATACGGTCCCGGACCACCTGAGCCGGCATAGCCGACAGGTATTCACCAATCAGTTCACGGAATAATTTCTGCTGGTCGGGCGACATGTCACCAAAACGAAGCCCAACCGCCTGATCCACAACCGCCTGGGGCATTCCGGCGCCGCGAATATCGTCCGGTGCCTTGTCCGAAACCCACATCTGTTTCTTCTGCTCCGCATTGCAGGCCATCAGAATGCTTCGGGCAAGATCTTCACGGTTCGCAAGCACCCGCAATTGACGTCCAGGTCCGGCGTCAATCAGTGCAGGGTTGGCTCCCAGCATTTCCGGTGAACTGCTGACGACGACGCCGTCGCGAATGACAAAGTTCAGGGACATGTGATGCCCTTCAAATCGCCACCCCCACGTTCCTTTGGCGCCCGGTGTTCCGAAGATCGTCAGGTGATACTTGTGAGGATGTCGACGATCCCGACGATAGGCTTCTTCACCACCCTCAAACAGGTACAGCACTTCTTCCAGACTGCGAACCTGCAGAGTTTTTGCGTAGCCGGCAGCCGAAAGCCCGGCTTTCACAAGATCTTCAGCTGCATTCCGAGGTTCGCCGAACAAATCCCACAGAACCACGCCATTACGTTCTTTCGGGATGAAGTGCCAGTTCAACCGCTCGGGATCATCAAATCCATAGGAAAGCTTTGATTTCTGTTCCGCCGGAAGCAATTCGGCCAGTCGCGTCGCGGCCGTCGCCATCGCGATTCCCGGGGTGTCAGTGCCATCGTCGGCAGCCGTGGCCACCGATGCCATCAGGCTGATCACAAGGACAGAAAACAGAACTCGTGCACATCTCATCGTCAGGTTCCGAAAAAAGTAGGTGGGAAGAATGGGTGGGCAACGGATTTGAAACGCTGCAGGGATCGGACATTGGGAAGTGGCCGCTGCAGCTCAACCTTGCAACCGCTTCAAAAACAACACGTTCAGCCGGGTGGCCAGTCCAGCGGTCGACCACCGAGTATGTGAATATGCAGGTGAAAGACACTCTGACCCCCGTGGACACCCGTGTTGATCACAGTGCGATAGCCGCCCTCCAGACCCAGCAGAGCTGCCACTTTGGGAACCATTTGCAGCAAGTGCCCGCAGAGTGTCGCGTCATCCGGCGTCAGGTGATCGAGCGATACAATTGGCTTTTTGGGGATCAGCAGAACGTGTACAGGAGCCTGTGGGTTCACATCTCGAAATGCAAGGCACAGGTCGTCTTCATGCACGATGCTGGCCGGAATCTCTCGATTGATGATTTTCTGGAAAATTGTCACTGCAGGAGGATCCTGTGAAAAACCCACGAACTGCGACCACGTTCCGCAGGTCATGGCCGCATTGCCGGTTGTAAGTGCCTGAGTCGGGGGGCATCGATGATGTGTCGCAACTGCCCAACGCGGGAACCGCATCAGGTGCAGTCACAAGCAAGGTCCGGAACGCTTCCGAATGCCCTCCAGGTAAACTGCAGAACTTAGCAGGAAATGCGGGAAACGCCAGCCGAGATCCGGTTGGCACGCCGATTCGGGTGCATGTCAGGAATTGCGAGTGCGATTGGGCGGTGAAAAAGTCAATAGTGGTGGGGCGAAAATGGGGCCATCCATCTGTTGCTGGTTGGAATGGCCCTGTTCCGGGAGCGAGGTTCCACCCGAGCCGGTCTTGTGAGCGGAACGCATAAGCTGGCAGCTGAGTTTTTCGGCTCGGCAGGAGCACTCGCCCTCCCGAAAATTGCGAGCATGCAAATGGCTTGCACGAGAAACGCCACATGAATTCAACATGCCGGATTCTCGGATAGGTTGCATTCATGCGGGCTTGAGTCCATAAAACGTTTTTGCACCTTTTGAATTTGTGCCCCAGGGTTGCCCATGAGCTCTAACAAACGCAGGCAGTTTACGGGTGAAATCCGTAGATTTCTGCCTGCACTCTCACTCCTTGCTCTCGGTTCGATTGTATTGCTGGTACTCGACCTGAACTCCAGACGCGGGGCATCGTCAGCTGCCCGACCAGCCGTGCCTCGCATTGCCTTCGTTCAGCACGCCTCAATCAAGGCGATTGAAGATGGACGTGCAGGAGTCATCCGGCAACTTGCTGAACGCGGCTTCGTGGATCAACAGGCCGTGAACATCAGCTACTTCAATGCCGAGGG
>JALQWE010000135.1 GCA_023258825.1 Planctomycetaceae bacterium
GGATGGCACAGGAAAAGTCGTTGGTCGCAGAGACAGTTCCGTTGGCAACCATGCGATGCGGGATTGCAGTGCCTCGCGGTAACCCGAAAGGCATTGATGACTTAACGGATTTGTTCTCACCAGATTTGCGGTTGGTGCAGGCGAATCCGGAAGCGGCAGCGGTTGGCAGGCTCACGAAAGAAGTCACAACCTCGCTCGGTCTCTGGGACCAATTGAATTCGGCCACAGACGCGTACCGCACGACCGTCACGGACGTCGCCAATGATATTGTGATCGGGGCGGCCGACGCCGGAATTGTCTACGATGCCGTGTTGTCAACATTTCCCGATCTGGAATTTATTGCGGTCCCTCAACTGAACGAAGCCGTTTCAACAGTCGTGGCGGGTGTGATCGCCAGATCACAACAACCGCAGGAAGCACTGCGTTTCGTACGCTACCTTTCGGCAGAAGATCGAGGTCTTGAGAATTATCGTCAGCATGGATTTCTGACGCTGCCCGGCGATGCCTGGGCGGAAACTCCTGAACTCACGCTTTATGCGGGAGCGATGCTGCGTCCAGCCATCGAAGACACGCTGATTCGATTTGAACAGCGGGAAGGCGTGCGTATTTCTCGCTGCTATAACGGCTGCGGAATCCTCGTTGCCCAGATGAAGAGTGGTCAGCAGCCCGACGCCTACTTTGCCTGTGACACCGAGTTTCTGCAGCAGGTCGAGGATCTGTTTCAGCCTGCAGTGGTCGTTTCCCGAAATGAACTCGCCATTCTGGTTCAGAAGGGGAATCCCCACAACATTGCAAACCTCAGCGATTTAACAAAGCCGGGGCTGCGAGTGGGTATTGGTCATGAAAAACAGTGTGCCATGGGATGGGTCACGCAGAAAACACTCGAACAATCCGGCCTCAGGACGAAGATCATGGAGAACGTGACCGTCCAGACGCCCACCGGAGACATGTTGGTGAATCAACTCAGAACGGGCTCGCTGGACGCGGTCGTGGCCTATCTGAGCAACGCGGCTGGTGCAGGCGAGTTTCTCGACGCAATACGAATCGAAGGACTCAGTTGCTCAGTGGCAACACAGCCATGGGCCGTCGCTCGAAGCAGCAGGTACCCGAGACTTGCCGAGCGGCTCTTCCGGGACATCTGTTCGGCTGACAGTCAGGCCATCTTCACGGCAGAAGGATTTCAGTGGCAATTGCAGGCAAGTGGAACCAGGAAACCGTGAATTACGCAGCTCCCAGCAGCGTCCACTGCGACAACATCGACAAGGCGACTGACGCCCTGTAGCAGTGCGTCAGCCCGACATCCTGTACTCTTTTTGCTGAACAATTTCTGCGAGGGGAAATACGACTGAAACGCAATCGACTACGGCAGGCTGGTGATACTGTCTTCTTCCTCATCACGGGAGGACTCTCAGGCTGCTTCGTGCTGCTGATTCTACTACTGCTGATCGCGGACGTGTCCTTTGTCTCAGCGTCTGAGTTTCAAGCGGCCCTGCAGAAACCAGAGATTCGCGCGGCATTCCGTCTCACACTTGTTACCTGCACTCTGGCTGCTCTGTTGTCAGTCTGGGTGGCCACCCCACTTGGCTATCTGCTGTCCAGGTTTTCCTTCCCGGCGCGAGGAATGATTGACGTATTGGTGGATATCCCGATTGTACTTCCGCCGTTGGTTCTCGGACTGAGCCTGCTGATCCTATTTCATCAGCCATTTCCGCTGAGTCGTTCCATGACCATGGCGCCGTCCAACTCAGCAACGGCCGTGAATCACAGCGAAGGGCAAGACTCCCAGCAGCCAGGTGATCAGTCGACACGAGAAGCGGCAGGTGAACACCCTGGTTGGATTCTGGAAACATGGTTGAGAAAAGATCTCGGCTTTCCGGTCACCTATCAATGGCCGGCGGTGGTTCTGGCACAATTTGCGGTGTCCTGCGCCTTTGCGATTCGTACGATGCGAGTCACGTTTGACCAGATCAGCCCGCGGGCCGAAGACGTTGCGCGAACACTTGGTTGTTCTCGCTCGCAGGCGTTTCTGCAGGTGGCACTCCCGCAGGCATGGAAAGGTGTTCTGACGGCGTTCACGATCTCATGGGCGCGGGCCCTTGGAGAATTCGGCCCCATTCTGGTCTTTGCCGGAGCCACACGATTTCGCACCGAGGTGCTGTCGACATCGGTATTCCTTGAGCTGAGTGTCGGGCAGCTGGATGCGGCTGTTGCAGTCTCGCTCATGATGGTCGCCATGGCGGTTCTGGTGCTGTTGATTCTTCGCGGGCTCGGAACCGGACTATCGCCATGATTGAACTGCAGAACGTGACTCTGCGAATCGGCAACTGGCAAATCCGCAACCTTTCATTCGCGGTGAGAGGCGGCGAATATGCAGTCCTCATGGGAAGGACGGGCGTTGGAAAAACCAGCATTCTGGAAAGTATCTGCGGGCTGCGGCGTGTTGTATCGGGGCGCATACTGATTAAGACAGTGGACGTCACCAGTTGGTCACCGGCGGACCGCAAGGTTGGGTACATGCCGCAGGATCTTGCACTCTTCCCGACCATGACCGTCCGACAGCATCTTGAGTTCGCTCCACGCATCCATGGCGTCGCCGGAAAAATAATCAGGGAGCGAATCTCGCAGCTTGCTGAACTGCTTGAAATCTCACCCCTGCTTGATCGGGGAATTCGCGGACTCAGCGGTGGTGAATCGCAGCGAGTTGCACTCGGACGGGCACTTGCGGCAGAACCGTTGGTGCTCCTGCTGGATGAGCCATTGAGTGCACTGGACGAAACGACCCGCGTTGCAGCGCAAAAACTACTCAAGCGTCTGAATCAGGAAATGGGAATCGCCGTGTTGCATATCACGCACAGTCGTGAAGAGGCCGCAGCGCTGGCTGACACCTGCCTGGAACTTGATGTGGTACAGGACAGCAGGCAAGCTGTGATTCGGTCGATGTCTCTTCGCTGAATGACGGCGTCCCGGGGCACTGACAGGTCAGACAGCAGATCCATGGGTTCCACCGAACTCGCACTTCACAGCGTAAGACCGCCTATTGACCGGAACGGTCAGCGACGGTCGGCAAAAGCTGCCGGTCTCGCCGACATCGAGGTAGAAATCGGTCGCTACGCGACCTGTGAAACGAGGTCACCTGGAGGATAGTGCGAGACTGGGGCAAAAATAACGGATTCATCAGGTTCGACGGAAATTACGACTGGAGTCGAATCGCGGACTGCAGCAACGGAATCTGCTTTGACGATAATTCGGCATCAGGGCAGTGGCTGTGACTGGTTTGACGAGTTTCCTGAACCAGGAAGAACGGCTTTCAGAACCTGTGGAAGCAGATGACTATGGATCCGGCTCAGCAGATACAGGAATTGACTCAGCGTGTTGCACTGCTTGAAGAGGAGCTGATGCGAGCGCAGAGGCTGAGTTCCGTGGGGGCACTGGCTTCATCGATCACCCATGAATTCAACAACATTCTGACAACCGTGATCAACTATGCCAAAATGGGTCTCCGCCATCAGGATGAAGCGATGCGGACGAAATCATTTGACAGAATCCTGACAGCCTCTCAGCGAGCAGCCAGAATCACGACCGGCATGCTCTCATATGCACGAAACACGTCAGCCCGAATCGAACCTGCTGACCTGAAAAGGCTGCTGGAGGATGTGCTGGTTCTTGTGCAGAAGGACCTGCAGATGCATCGAATCACCGTGGATCTGCAGGCCTCTGGCAGCGTCTGGGCGATGGCCAATTCCAGTCAGGTGCAGCAACTGCTGATGAACCTGATTGTGAACGCTCGACAGGCGATGAAGGAGAATGGTCGACTGCGGTTGGTTGTACGAGACAACGCGGCCGACGGCTGGGCGGAAATCGTCGTCGCCGACTCCGGTTGCGGGATTCCCCAGGACAAACTGCCACACATCTTTGACTCGTTCTACACCACAAAACAACCCGATGAACGCGGGCAGGGTGGCACGGGCCTGGGACTGGCGTTGTGTCGCCGCATCATTGAGGCCCACAAGGGTCGTATTCGAGTCGAGAGCGAACCTGGCAAAGGGACAATCTTCACCGTCAAACTGCCCCGCAGTGAATCGCCCGCCGGCTTTGTCACGACATCACCGCAGGCAGTAGCGGGATAACTGACTGCAGCCGCGAAGTAACTCGCCGGCTTCTTATTCTCTGTTGAACAACCGGCCTCGCTTGGCGGCCAGACACGCACAACCAGCGGCGCCGATAAATCCAGCGTCTCCGCCCAGAGATGCATAGTCAATCTTTGTTTTCTCAGCCAGTGTCGGAAAGGTCCTGCGACGAAACTCGTTCCGCACCTGATCGAGAAATGCTCGGCCAACCGGGGAATCATGCCGCCCGAAAGTCATCGCTCCTCCCAGCAGCACCATCGCTGGATCGATCGCATGCACCACTGAGGTGATTGCAGCGCCGAGGTAACGGGCCATTTCAAGGATCAGCCCGAGTGAGAATTCATCACCACTCTCAGCAGCCTGCGTCATCATCAGCGGAGAAAGTGCTTCGCCCTGTGCCAGTCGTGGCCTGAGGATCGTCTCGGCACCGCATTCAAGCAACTGCTGGCAGCGTTTCAAAAGTGCTGTTGCGCTGACATAAGCCTCGGCAGTTCCGTACTGCCCGGTATTGCAGAGACGCCCATGATCCATTTCCAGAATGACGTGTCCCAGTTCAGCACCATGAGAATGTTCACCTTCGATGATGTGATCATCAATGATGAGCCCACCACCAAGGCCTGTCCCCAGCGTGTAAAATGCAAGACTTCGAACATGGCGAGCCTGCCCCGCCCAGTACTCGCCGTAAGCAGCCGCATTTGCGTCGTTCTGCAGGACGGCGGGAAGATTCAGCAATTCGGAAACACGTCGCCGAATCGGAAAGTGATCCCAGCCTTCCAGATTTGTAGGCTCCAGAAGCATCCCCGCGGGGATGTCCATCGTTCCGGGAGTTGCCAGTCCTGTGGCTACGATCTGACTGGCGTCCACGCCCGCCAGCGAAATGGCCGTCTGTCCCGCCAGGCAAATCTGACCGACACCATGTTCGGCCCCGCGGTGACCCTCCGTGGGAATACTGACCGAGCTGATGACCACGCCATGTTCGTCAACGACCCCGGACTTGATATTCGTACCACCCAGATCAATTCCGAGAAACAAGGAACCTGAGCCTGAGTTGGTCATCGCAGTATTTCCGGAAAGAACATTCTCGAAGAGGAGGGTGAAACCGGCCAGCGAGGCAGAGCCCTGTTACGGTCCGGCGTTGAGTCGTCGCGATTTCCCTCCGCGCAACCCTTTCGCCCCCGGCAACTTATCGCCCGCCTTACAACCAGAAGCCAACTGCCACCAGTCTGCCACAGAACTGCAGGTCAGGCCAACAAATCATGCTGAAAAACGCAGAAGATCGTTTCGAGCCGCTGCTGGAAAACGCTGGCCACCACCAGAAGTTCGGGAGGCAGTCGCCGCTCCGGATCCAGCTTTTTGACTCGTGGCACGCGTCTCTGACAGTTTATACGAACAGGCCGTCCACGGAAATCCGAGCGAACTCTTCGGAATTTTGCCGCCATTTGTGCCATCAGTCAGCGGCAGATTGACAAATCCGGCCGGAATTCGCTGAATTCCTCATTGCTTTTGATACACTGCCAGCACGTTTTTAGCGGCGATCCAGGCTGCGGACTCCGTAACCGCCGCGTGTTTTCTGCGGAATAACCAGCGAAAGTAACCAGCAGACATGGACCTGAGCGTCAGCCTGAACAGGCTGAAATTGAAAAATCCGATCCTCGTGGCTTCCGGGACCTTCGGCTACGCGCGGGAAATGGCGGCATTCGTGGACTTTGCCGAGCTTGGCGGAATCATTCCCAAGACGGTTACGCCAGCGCCGCGTCCCGGAAATCCACCACCCCGGACAGTAGAAACTGCCAGCGGAATGCTGAATTCCATCGGACTGGATAACGATGGGTTTGATCAGTTCGTCGCCGAAAAACTTCCATACCTCACATCACTTGGCACATCCGTCATCGTGAATGTTGCGGGAAAAACTATGGAGGAGTTTGAACGTATGGCGGCGGTTCTCAGCGGGCAATCCGGAATCGCCGCAGTAGAATTGAACATCTCATGCCCCAATGTCTCGGGTGGCGTTGATTTCGGCACGGATCCCGAGATGGCCGCTCGAGTCGTCACGGCGTTTCGCACGACGTGCGAGTTGCCGGTGATCGCCAAGCTGACTCCCAATGTCACCAGCGTCGTACCAATCGCCAAAGCCGTTGCCGATGCCGGCGCAGACGCGGTCTCACTGGTGAATACGTTTCAGGGAATGGCCATCGACTGGAAACGTCGCAAACCAGTGCTGGGAAACATCCTCGGTGGGCTCAGCGGTCCCGCCATCAAGCCTTTAGCGCTGCGGATTGTCTGGCAGGTAAAACGAGCAGTTTCAATCCCGATCATCGGTATCGGCGGAATCCAGAGCATTGATGATGTCATGGAGTTTCTGCTGGCCGGAGCCAGTGCCGTACAGATTGGAACGGCCAACTTCTACAACCCGGGCCTTGCCAATCAGCTGATACGAGAATTGCCGGATGCGATTCGCTTTCTCCGAGCGGAATCCCCGAAGGATATCGTCGGTACGCTGCAGACTCCCGGATAGATCATCGCACCCGCGCATCAACTCAATTCCCGGTAAACAATTCATCGCCTTCACCCTCCGTTTTTCAGAGCTGCCATGCGAGTCTTATCAGGTATTCAACCCACCGGACGTTTTCACTGGGGAAACTACTTTGGAGCGATCCGCCAGTACATTGCCTTGCAGGGAAATGAACAGTCGTTTTATTTCATTGCCGATCTGCATGCGCTCACCACGGTTCGCGAACCCGCTGTCCTGAGAAAGAATATTCAGGATGCTGCGCTCGATCTGCTCGCACTGGGACTGAAACCGGAGCAGGCGACACTCTACCGGCAATCCGATGTTCCGGAGGTCACCGAGCTCACATGGCTGCTGATGACCATCACGCAGATGCACCTGCTGGAAAAATGCCACGCCTTCAAAGACAAAAAGGCTCGCGGGATTGCCGCTGATGCCGGCCTGTTCACATACCCGGTCCTGATGGCGGCTGACATTCTGGCTTATGACAGTACCCATGTGCCTGTCGGGGCTGATCAGATACAGCACGTGGAGGTCACTCGAGACATTGCACAGCGTTTCAACGGCCTCTACGGCGAATCACTGCAGTTGCCCGAAGCCTGGGTCCTCGATGACTCCGCGAAGGTTCCGGGGCTCGACGGAGAAAAAATGTCGAAAAGCTATGGGAATACGATTTCGATTTTTGAGTCGCCTAAACGCCTTCGTAAACTCATCATGTCCATTCGCACAGACTCCGCTCCCGTTGAAGCCCCCAAGAATCCAGACTCCTGCACCGTCTTCGAACTCTTTCGATTGTTCGCAGATCAGGAACAGCAGTCCGCGCTGGCGGAACGATACCGGGCCGGAGGCATGGGGTATGGAGAAGCCAAAGAGACGCTCTACCAGGCCGCTCTTGCTCACTTCTCACCGGCTTTTGAACGTCGAGCACAACTGGAGGCAACACCAGACATTGTGGAAGACATTCTCCGAGAAGGAGCCCACAGAGCTCGAGCGAAAGCTCAGGAAGTAGTGGCCAGAGTCCGCGAGGCATGCGGACTGGGCGCGAAACCCGTCTAAACATTGTCGGTCTGATTACTGACCCGCTGGTCACTCACAGACTCAGCCCAACACTGGCCTCAAGCCGAAAATCTGTCTGTCGTGAACGGTGTCACAGAGTTTCCGTGATGATGATGGATTCCACCGCGCGCTGCTTTAAGCCATGTGACGCGGGCTTCGTAGCTATTCACAGGAACGATGTTTCCGTTTGCGACAAAAAGAATGCGGCTGCGGCAGACCATCAGGGTCCACCGCAGCCGAAAGTTATTGTCGTCAATGTCCGTTCAAGTACGAACCTATCGTCGACGTGGAGGTCGGCCGCCGCCATCACGTGTTCGGTACCGATTCTCAGTGCGACGGGCGTGATCTTCGGTTGGCGTTCTCAGAGACAGGCATCCAATTGCCTCCTCCCACGTCGGAATATCTCGAAACTCGGGGGCCACCTGAGCCGGGGCGGAGGAGCGTTCCGAACGCTCGCCACCTGTGGACTCTGATCGATCCCGACCACGACGCGGAGCACGTGGTTCATCCATCGCCCCGAAATCATCGTCATCTGCTTCCGACGATACCCGACGCTCATCACGTGGAAGTCGCTCACTTCGTTCCGAACGCTCTCCACGTTCCGGACGCTCTCCACGTTCGGATCGCTCGCTACGTTCCGGACGCTCACCGCGGGGTGGTCTTTCGCCACGAGGAGGCCGTTCGCCACGGTCTC
>JALQWE010000136.1 GCA_023258825.1 Planctomycetaceae bacterium
TGGAGATTGTGCAGCGACGGTTATTTGCCCGGCTGGCGGCGGAATTGTCATGGCGTCTGCCACGTACTCGAATCGACGCCTTCCACGGGGCTTATCCCCCCGAGCTGGTCAATCGCTTTTTTGACGTGGTGACCGTGCAGAAAACTGTCGCGGGTCTGTTGCTGGACGGTGTCTCGCTGATCCTCAACATGGTGGTCGGGATGACCGTCCTCGCCTTCTACCATCCGTGGTTGCTGGCGTTCGACTTCGTGCTGATTCTGCTGATGGCGATTGTGTATCTGCTGGGACGCGGCGCGTTGTATTCCAGTATCCGTGAATCCAAATGCAAATACGCCATGGCTGCGTGGCTGCAGGACCTGGCCCGCTGTCGCAACACATTTCGCTACGATGGTGCCGCAGAATTTGCACTCGAGCGGTCAGATCAGCTGATTTTCAATTATCTGGCGGCACGAACAAAACACTTCAAAGTCCTGATGCGGCAACTGGTGGCCATCCTGCTGATACAGGCCATCGCCAGCACCGGCTTGTTGACGATTGGTGGCTGGCTGGTCATCACCGGTCAACTATCGCTGGGACAACTGGTTGCGGCAGAATTGATTGTTGCCATTGTGGTTGACTCGTTCGCGAAAATGAGCAAGCACATGGAGAGCTTTTATGACCTGCTGACTTCCGTGGACAAGATTGGCCACCTGCTGGATCTGGAGGTGGAGCGTGCTGATGGTCTGTTGACATTGCCTGCTGGTTCCGGATTTCAGGCGCGGAATATCAGTGTTCGAGGGCATCATCTCGCCACGGAGCTTCCGCCCATCTCCTTCGACTTCCGACCCGGTGATCGGGTCGCACTCTCCGACAACGGCTCCGGCGCCGGCAGTCTGGTGCTGGACATCCTGTTTGGCCTTCGGGAACCGGATTCCGGGATGATCAGTCTGAACGGAATTGATCCACACGACCTGCGTCCGGAGGTTCTGCGGCGACGCGTCGTCATGGTGCGAGATGTCGAGCTGTTTGAAGGAACCATTGCCGAAAATGTACACCTTGAGCGATCAGATGTCTCCATCGCAGACGTCCGCAACGCGCTGGAGGTAGTCGGGCTGATGCCCTCTGTTCAGGCACTGCCCCAGGGACTCAACGCACCACTCTCTGCGACGGGCGCCCCATTGACGCCGGGCCAGTGTCGACGACTGATGGTCGCTCGGGCCATCGCAGGCCGACCGGAAGTGATTCTGATCGATGAGGTGCTGGATGCACTTCCCGACGAGCAGTCAGAAGACGTGATTCGACGGATCAATTCCGCGGATCATCCATGGACGATTGTCCTGCTGACTTCCCGTCGACACCTGAGAAAACTGATGACACAGGAACTGTGCATTCCAGGCTCCCATGTTGCAGATCAACTTGTGACCTGACGAAGAGGGCCGGAACTGGAGCATTCTTAAACGCAGGTCGCCGAGAGAGAGCGCACCTGGCATGGGATTACAGGAATAATTTGTTTTATGTGCAGATTCGGAGTGGGCAGAAGTCGCTGATCCGAACTGCGAAAATTGGTTCAAAGAGTCCACTCGCGTGGCCGGGATGTCGCAGAAACGCCTCGATCTCGCACGGAATTGGCAGGAAAGAAATCGCACCGCAAGGTTCGGTCTCAAAAGGAGCTCAATGATGTCTGCAGAAACAATTCAGGAACCAACTTCGGGGGAATTCCTGTTCGCAGGTTCACGCAGGCGCTCAAACCTGACCCCCTCCTCCGTCAGTGGCGCCATGATGCCATCCCTGCAACTGACGCGTTCATCCCGATTCGCGCGACGCACGGCCTGGTTGCTGCTGCTGCTGCTTGGCCTGACCACGATCGTCATGTGTTTTGCTCCGTGGCAGCAGACCGTCACAGGAGCGGGCTATGTCGTCGCCTACGCTCCGCGTGAGCGTCAGCAGGTACTGGAAGCAACGATTGAGGGAAGGATCGTTCGCTGGAATGAAGAATTACTGGAAAATGCCCGCGTGAGTCGCGGGGAGTTTCTTGCCGAAATCCGGGACCTCGACGCGGAATACTCCACGCGACTGGAAGGCCAGCTGGAAAACACTTCCGTGATGCTGGAAGCGGCCAAAAAAATCGTGGAAGCGACTCAGGGGCAACTCACCGCCTACCAGGAAGTTTCCGTACAAATTACCAAAGCCCAGGATGCCTACGTGCAGGCCGCCATGGAGAAGGTCTCCGCCGCCGAACAAAAGCTTTCTCTGGCCTCCGCCGCAATTCCCCAGTTGCAGGCGGCCTTTGAGCGAGCCCGTAATCTCTACGAACAACAGAATATCTCGCTGGAAAAATTCCAGGAAGCAGAACGAAAACTGATGGAATCCCAGGCGAAGGTCCGGGAAGAAACGGCAAACTTCGCGGCCTCCCGATCTGATCTGGAAGGCAAGCAGAATGACCGCCTTGCCTACATTCAGAAAGCCATGGCGGACGTCCGTTACTACGAGGGAGCTCTCGATAAAGCGCGCTCTGAAGTCGCAAAGATGGAGAAGGAGCGACTGGAGATGCAGTCCAAAGTCGCTCGCCAGAGTACTCAGATTGTACTCGCACCTTTCGACGGTTTTCTTGTTGAAATTAGTCCGAATATCGGCACTCAGCTGGTGAAAAAAGGGGATCCCATCTGCCGTATTGTCCCGGACACGAAGGATCGAGCCGTGCAGATCTGGCTGGATGGCAACGACGCCCCGCTGGTGAATCCCGGGGATCACGTGCGTCTGCAGTTTGAAGGCTGGCCGGCCATTCAGTTTGCCGGATGGCCGTCCGTCGCCGTCGGCACCTTCGGTGGCACCGTGGCCTCAGTTGATATGGTCGACGACGGCAAGGGAAAATTTCGCTGTCAGGTCCTGCCTGACCCCAAAGATCTGATGGAATGGCCGGAAGACCGCTACCTGCGACAGGGCGTGCGTGCAAACGGCTGGGTGCTGCTTGAGCAGGTCCCGTTGTGGTTTGAGGTCTGGCGGCAGTTGAATGGCTTTCCACCGGCACTGGATGACCCGAAAGCCATCCGGGAAAAAGGAGCACCTCGGCCCTCCATGAACGCCAAACCTGACAAGGGCGATACGGGCGACAAGGCCTGATGAATGACACCAGAATATCTCCGGTGCAACCAGAGGAAAACTGGCGGCCAATTCATCCAGCGACCCCATGCATCTGCCCAGCCAGTGACCCTTGTCCAGTCGCTGCAGTCATGCCTTGTGCCGATTTGCAAAGCGGGTGGACGCATGACCTATTCAGAAAAACACGTCGAGTGTGCTTCATTAGAAGCAGCACTCGACGCGAATTGTTCCCATCTGTCTGAACAGACGTCTCAAGCCCCAGTGGATCAGCGTACTGGCGGCGTGTCCAATGCGGCCAGGAGCGTACCGGTAGCGAACAGGTCATCGAGGTCCTTCGAGCTCGCTTCTGTCGGACGAGGAAGCCCTGAGAATTGGGTATTTCTGCGTCCCTGACCCGTTGTGGATTTGGGAGCAACGGGCCCGACAAACAATTCGGGATCAGCCGCGACAATCAGCTCTGGAACGGTCAGCCCGAGTGCAGGGGCTGTCGAGACCGTTTGGTCAGACGTCGACCTGGTTGGTGTGCTCCGTCGAATTCGGGGTGCGGCAGCGGGAGCCGTGTTTACGGTTACCGACGTGGCCACCTGAACCGCAGTCGAGCCAAATTGCGGATCTGCGATCCCCGTGGCGTTCAGATTATTGGACGCCAGAGGGAATGATACGGAGGTCGTGCCCGCTCCGGCGATTAAAGCTGTGGCCCCGTCGTACTGATAAACACGGTCGGTTGTGGAATCCACCACCCAGAGATGATTGACGTTATTCGGATCCAGCGTGATTCCGGTAGGAGTCGGTCCGGCGGGGGACAGAGTCCAGCTTCCCTGAAACACGCCTGCGACCGAATACCGGAAGACGCGGTCCGTGGCCAGAGTATCATCGACCACCCAGATCCGCGTTCCGTCAGTCACGAGGTCTGTCGCATTCAGATTGGTGCGGTTCAACAGGAACGTCGACGTAAAGTTGATCCGTCCCGTTCGCAAGGCGGCTCCGCCGGTGAACCTGTAAACGCGATCTGCTGTCGGATCGACAACCCACAGATCGTTCCCCCAGACTGTGATGCCCTCTGGTTTTCCAACTTTCAGAGGTGTCCATTGTCCCAGCAACAGCCCGCCACGATCATAGATGAACACATCCCCGCTGGAATCCAGCACCCAGAATGTCGTTCCGGTCGCGTTGGTCGCGACGCCGCGTGGTATCGTATTCAGACGATTCAGGGGAGTGCTGGTGATCGGAGTTCCATCAGCGGCATACTGCGCGTTGCTGGAACTTGTTGCATCTACGACAAAGAACTTCGGCACAAGCAGCGGTGGATTAACCGTCAGCGAGACGATGGCAGCGGCGGAATTTCCTGATCCATCGAACGCGAAGTACTGGAAGCTATCCGGTCCGCTGTAATTCACCGCGGGCACGTACACAAAGGAACCATCTGCATTCAGCGTTACCGTTCCGTGAGCCGGCGCTGCAGCAATCAGTGCCGTCAGCGGATCACCATCCGCATCACGATCATTGAGCAGCACACCACTGGCCGCAACCGTCAGCGGCGTATTCCATTCGGTCGAGTAGGCATCGTCAGCCGCAATCGGCAGGTCATTCACAGGAATCACCGTCAGACTGACTGTGATTGGTGCAGAGGCCAGTAGACCGTCGCTGACTGAATACGTAAAACTGTCTGTCCCGTTGAAGTTGGCCGCCGGCACATAGGTGAATGAGCCGTTAGCATTCAGAGTCAGCGTCCCTCGAGCCGGGCCAGTGCGCCGAATCGCTGTGACCACGCTGCCTTCCGGATCGGAGTCGTTCGCCAGTAGTCCCGGCGCCAGAATATTCAGCGAAGTATCTTCGTTGAGTGAATATGCGTCAGCGGTACCCAGTGGCGCGTCATTAACGGGGGTGATGGTGATCGTGACGGTCACGGTCGCTGAATTCAGCAGGCCATCATTGACGAAGTACGTGAATACGTCGTCCCCGAAATAGTTCAATGCCGGGGTGTACGTGAAATTGCCGTTCGCATTCAGAACGAGCGTGCCGTGCAGCGGATCAAGCACCCGTACCGCTGTCAACAGGTCCCCATCAACATCAAGATCGTTAGCGATGACCCCTCCGGTTGTTGTGATCAGCACTGCATCCTCTGCAATGGTATACCGATCCGCAACAGCGATTGGTGCGTCATTCACACCCGTGATCGTAAGCACCACAGTCCCCGGCAATGAATCCCCGAAACCATCGTTCACGATGTAGGTAAATATGTCCGTGCCGAAATAATCTGCTGCGGGCGTGTAGAGGAACGAACCATCGGCATTCAGGATCAGCGTCCCATGCGCCGGCCCGGTCACCAGCCGCACTGCCAGCACGTCACCATTCGGATCCGTATCATTTCCCAGCACGCCGGGGGCTGCCACAGTGAGTGCTGTGTCTTCCACCAGCGTCCACGCATCATCTACAACCGTTGGCAACTGATTCAGGTGGGTGATCGTCAGGCTGACTGTTGCCGGGAGAGACGCCGCAAAGCCGTCGCTGGCACTGTACGTGAAGAAGTCAGTGCCGTAGTACCCCGGCGTGGGTGTGTACACAAACGAACCATCGGCAGACAACGCCAACGTCCCGTGCAACGGCAGATCGATTGCAACCGCTGAAAGGGCATCGCCGTCAGCGTCCGTGTCATTGGCCAGCACACCTGGAACAGCGACAGTCAGCGTTGTATTTTCCAGCAGTTCCCACTGATCGGCACTGGCCACGGGAACGTCATTCACCGCGGACACGGAAATCAGAAATGTGATCGGCAGACTGCTGTCCACACCCAATGGCCCGATTCCCCCGTCATCCTGAAGGTACAGGGTCACCAGTGCCGTTCCGAAGGCGTTGGCAGCCGGGGTGAAGGTCAGCGTCCCGTCTGCCGCGACAGCAGGTTGCGTCGAAAACAGCCCGGGATTGCTGTTCGAGGTCACAAACCGGACCGATTGTCGTGATTCCGTCGCCGGCCCCGGGGCAATGGCTGTCGCCCATGCGGGAACAACAACGGCACCTGCATCTTCATTGACCGTCAGATCGGGCCCAGCCAGAAACGAAGGCGCCTCATTGGGAATATAATGCCCGAAATGCGATGAGCGATGGATGTCGCCGTCAAGCAGGTCATCAAACTGATAGCCGTCTCCGACAATCGGCGTCCCCATGACCACGGGAATTGAGCCCAGTACGACGTCTGTACCGACACGAACGAACTGCAGGTCGAATCGTGCTGGTCGACCATCACCGATGAACTGAATGTCAAACGTTGCCGTTTGTCCTGCCCCCACTCCGGGGATGATTCCAGTGTTATTCACCAGCACGACGCGGGGGTCTGAGGCTCGCACGGTGATGTCCATGGCCACGTTGGTCACGGCGTTCTGAATCGCGTTGGTCACCCCATCCGCAACAGTGGCCCCAAAGCCCGTGGTGATCTGGAAGTACAACGGGTCACCGGGCAGAATCGGAGCCGGGGTTCCGTTGGGAATCGGCGTTGTGGACCGATTCACCGCCCCCGTCAAGCGGGCCAGCGACTCAAGCCCCTGACGAGGATCCACAGTCGTGATGGCATTGGTCCCCAGACCAATTACCAGGGCTCCCAGAGCATTCAGACCGGTCACAGTTTCCTGCAGGCCTGCGCCACGGCCCTGTGGCGTTAAAGCGCGGGACGTCTGAGTCAACGCGGCGACCGGCAGTGAGACACCATCGACACCATTCACGACAACTTCGCCCTTAGGCTGGTAGGCAAATCCGATATCCGTAGCCGTCAGAATCACAGGCAGAGCCCCAGGCCTAAACCCAGCTCCTCCGATGGTTCCTGCAGGTGCCAGGACATTACCGACCGTGTCTGCCTGGAACGAAGCAAAAGATGGGACGTCGCCGCTGACTCCCGGATTCAGCTGTGTTGCCGCAGGACCAGCCGGACCACTCTCGGTCGTATTCCCATTGTTGTTGCCATCGAATCCCAGTCCGGTCACCAGCTGATAAAGAGCTTCGATGTCTGTTTCCGGACCATCTCCACCAAACCCGGGGGTTGTTCGGTCCAGTGCGGCCTGAATGGCAGCAGAAAACCCCGGCCGTGTGCTTTCCACAATCGGATGATTCAGAATGAAGGGACGCCCGGTTGCGGTTTCTCCGGCAAAAGACCCGTATTCTTCAAATCGTCCCACTCCGAAACCCAGATCCACGCCTGGCAATGATGCCTGCAACGTGCTGATAATTGTCGGGAATGCCGCACGCACAATCGGACTGTTGGCCGTGAAGCTTCCCGTGTCGTCAAACAGCAGGAACACGTCCACCATTGTGGACAGACTACCAGCAGCCGGTAAGGTCAGACTCACCGTCTGTGCCAGGGCTTCGCCCGCCCCCAGCGACATCGTCAGACTGGTGGGTGTGACGTTGCCACGAGATGCCTGGCTGGTCCCGGCGGGCCACAGGATTCCGCCACCGGTTCGCGGCGTTGTGAATGCTCCCGGCGCACGAATTTTCTCGCGAACCACGTAGGCTCCCGGTGTCAGATTGACAAAGCCGTACGCCCCATCGATGTCGGTCGTAGTTTCCGGTTCACCGAGGTCATAAATATCGTCCCGGTCGAGGTCGATGTAGACGGGAACCCCCGGCCGCACATATTCAGAAACATCCAGAATCGCATCATCATCCGTGTCGTGAAACACAACTCCGTGAATTTCATTCGCCCGGAAGACGTTGGCAAAGTCTGCCACAGGCGGCACGATCGACGGCAGAGTCACTGTACGAACTCGAGCCGCCAGCGGTGTCGCTTCCATCGACGCCGGAACCAACTCGCGAATCGTGTATGTCCCGTGACCCAGATGAGTAAACGTATAGTTGCCGGCTTCGTTCACCGCCGGAGTGAAATAATAGTCCGAAATGGAAACAGTCGTCGGTTCCCCAACGTCAGCAACCCCGTTGTTGTTGGTGTCCAGATACAAGGTGACACCGCTGAGCCCACGTTCGCCAACATCGCGGACGCCGTTCAGATTCGTGTCACTGAATACCGTGCCGTTGATCACAAACTGCTGCAGGTCGTGGTTGCCAAACGACACCCCCGTGCGAGCCTGGCCATTCAACAGCAGAAAAGCTGTGCCGCCAGTGGGAAACGTTGTGGCTGAAAACCCAACCTGTGACACCTGACGGATGCTGGTATTGCCGTATGGCAGCCCCGGTAGCGTGTACGCCCCCAGCAGATCTGAAATTGCTGACGGTTCACCCGCATCCGGAAGACGATTTCCGTTCAGGTCGGCATACACCTGCCAGCCTTCCAGCGCCGCATCGGTCCCGTTCA
>JALQWE010000137.1 GCA_023258825.1 Planctomycetaceae bacterium
GTGCAATGCCTTCCGCCGTGGAGATGATGGCTGGATCTATTCCTGCCACGGCTTCAACAATCGCTCAGAAGTCGCAGGGCGTGATGGCCACAAGGTCACACTGACCTCCGGCAACACGTTTCGCTTTCGCCCGGATGGCTCGCGGATCGAACTGTATACCCAGGGACAGGTGAACCCCTTCGGAATGGCGATCGATGCACTCGGTGATATTTACACCGCAGACTGTCACACCAAACCCGTGACTCTGCTGCTGCCCGGCGGCTGTTATGACAGCTTTGGTCGCCCCCACGATGGGCTGGGCTATGTGCCGAATGTGATGGATCACCTGCACGGTTCCACAGCCATCGCCGCACTGGCCCTTGGCGCAGAGACACTGTTCCCCGCCGACTATGCGCAGAGCACTTTTGATGGCAACGTGATGACCTCACGCGTCAATCAGAATCGCCTGCAGCGACGAGGCTCCAGTGTTCGCGCGGTTGAACAACCAGACCTCGTCAGCAGTTCTGACCCGTGGTTTCGACCGGTCGATCTGGTAGCCGGTCCCGATGGGGCGCTCTACATTGCCGACTTCTACAATCGGATCATCGGTCATTATGAAGTGGACCTGAAACATCCCGGGCGCGATCGTTTTCGCGGCCGCATCTGGCGCGTGTCCTGGTCACAAGCCGACACCACCGGACTGCAGGGACCGTCAGGCTATGGACCGGATCTGACCGCCATGTCGACATCCGGACTCATGGAACTGATTCAGCGAGGACCTCTCCCCGTACGACGCCTGGCACGTGACAGATTCCTTGATCAGAATTCCGCCACCACTGCAACACAGATCCGCGATGCCCTGACGTCCGATTCCCCGGCACTGCGGCAGTTCAGTCTCCGGACCCTTGCCACTCTGCAGCAACTCAACGTGTCTGAACTGCAGCGACTGGCGTCAGACCCCGACGAAACTGTCCGGGTGCATGTTTATCGTGCCTTGCGTGAGATGCCGGTATCCGCTGACGAATCCGCGTCCGTCGTGTCGCTGCTTCAGCGCGGACTTGGAGACGAATCTCCACTCGTCCGTCGCGCCACCGCCGCAGCCGCCTCGGTCCATCGCACCGAAGCACTGCTCGGCCCACTGCTCCGCGCGTGGCAGACGACGGAACTGGGTGACGTACACCTCCGACACGCACTGCGGATCGCCCTGCGCGACCACCTGCTTCAGGAATCCTGGCTGACGACCTTCACCGCCGGACTGCGCACTCGACCCGACATCGCCGACACCGCGGAAATCTGCCTTGCGGTCAAATCCCCGGCCGGTGCAGCATTCGTGGCGCAGCATCTGGACGTCGTCGCCGCCTTTCAGCCACAGCGACTTCCCGAATACCTGCAGTATGCCGCCGCCTGGGTCGCTCCGGAAACAGCCGATCAGGTTGTCACCACCATCCGGGCACAGTTTCAGAATCAACCGGAACGGCAGGTAGAACTACTGACGTCAATGGCCCGAGGCTTTACACAGCGTGGCGAAAAAACACCTGCCTCGGTCCGCAGCTGGGCGATGGAGATTGTGCTGAACCAACTGCAGATGACCAGTCCCCAGGACCTCACCGCACTCCAGTCCCTCCCGGCAGTCCCCTGGACTGCCGTTCCATATCCAGCAACTCCCGAATCCACCATCTGCTGGGGAACCACACAGTCGCGCCGCTGCCAGGATGGCGTCACGAATGCCACCCTGTACAGCAGTTTCGAAGCCGGTGAGACACGCACGGGAATCTGGAAGTCAGCCGCCTTCCCCGCTCCCCGAACCCTCTCCTTCTTCATCGCCGGACACGATGGGATTCCTGATGCCCCACTGAAACAAGCCAACAGCGTGAGGCTGCGGGATCACGTCACCGGCAAGGTGCTCAGAGAAACACCGCCCCCCCGAAATGATGTGGCTCAGAAAGTTGAATGGACTCTCGATGAATGTGTCGGCCAGCCCGTGGTCCTCGAACTCGTTGACGGCGACTCCGCAACCGCCTACGCATGGCTTGCTGTCGGTCGTTTTTCCGAAGCGACACTCAACCCTTCAGATCGGTCCAGTCGCCAGGCCCGTGCCGCTGCAATGATCGCCGATTTTCAGCTGCACGAATTTCAGGCGGCCCTGCAGACTCTGGTTGCTGCACCTCAGACTTCACGCCAGGAACTAAGCCTGTTTGCCACATCACTGGCACGCATGCAGAACGATTCCGTGCAGCTGACACTCGCACTTGTTCCGACCATGCCTGAAGCCAGCGACACACTGATTGCCGACATTCGTGGTGTCTTCACGAACTCCGGAAATGTCCAGACGCAGCAGGTACTCAGCAACGCCTTTTACGTGGCAACGGCGTCCGAACAGACGTTACTCGCCGAACAGCTGGCCAGTAGCGCAGACGGGGCAGAGATCCTCACATCTCTTATGGAAGGCGGGCGAGCCTCTGCGCGGCTGCTGCTGCGTCCCTCCATCCAGCAGCGACTGCTGGCCATCGCGTCCGCCCCGGCAAAGCAGCGGTTGACAGACATGCTCAGCAAGCTGCCGAATGAAGACGCGACCGTCGAGACGCTGCTGGCCGAGCGTCGACGCCTGGTGGAAGAAACTCCGGGCAATGTGGACACCGGAAAAGAGCTGTTCCGGAAGAACTGTCAGGTCTGCCACCAGTTAGGCGGAGAAGGCCGTCAGGTGGGCCCTAACCTTGATGGAATCGCCAATCGCGGCTTGCAGCGAATGCTGGAAGACGTCCTGGCTCCCAATCGCAATGTCGACGTCGCATTTCGCACGACAACACTCGTCACCGTCGACGGGAAAGCCCTCAGCGGCCTGGTGAAGGAACTGGAACAGGATCGACTCAGCCTGACGGACAGTCAGGCAAAGGAAACGATCCTGAACCTGTCTGAGGTTGAGGAACGAAAGTCGTCAACCGCCAGCCCGATGCCGGCAAATTTCGGGGAAACCCTGACGGTGCCTGAGTTTCGGGACCTGATCGCCTTTCTGCAGACGCAGCGACAATCCCGCGAATAAAACTTTGGCGAGGGACCAGTGGATTTCCCGGGCACGACCCCGGGAAATTCTTTTGGATACTACAGAGTTCCCTTGCGCTTCAGATGCTCGTGAACCGCATGCAGCAGCGGATCGATCGTCCATTCCTGAATATGGTGTGGCGGATTCCAGTCAAACCAGCGGTAATCATCGTGCTCGGTGACCACAATGCGGATGGGGCGCGTCAGATGTCCCAGGAAAATCAGGAGCCGTTTTTCGATCAGGCCTTTGCCGCCGTAGCGTTTCTGATTCACCATGTAGCGGTTTTCGTACTGAAAATCCGGGTCGATTTCGACCGCATCGGCGGGAATGCCGGTTTCCTCGTGCAGCTCACGCAGAGCACACTGGATCTCCGTCTCACCCTCGTCCAGATGCCCTTTTGGCAAGTCCCAGCGACGCGGATGTCGCATCAGCAGGAAAGAATCCACCGGTTGCCCACGCAGGATCAGAAAACCACAGGAAAGAGGCTGCTGCACGTCATCGGACTCCATGAAACTGCAACAACAGGCTGTGGATACGACGGAAAACCTGTCTGCGGGCTGCGAAACCGGGCTCAATGTGTATGGTAGCAGCTTCACCATGCTTCGAAAAGGAACAGCAAAAAGGGGTCAGGTCTCTTTTCCGGGGCATTCGGCGCGGAATTCTGTTGACCCACGGCAATCTGCTGTTCTCAGAGCCCCGGTTTCCAGCGAAACTACGGTGGCTACAGTGTTCAGTAAAAATCAGCACGTCGATTTGTCCAACGGCCGGATTTCGCTGAACTCAGGAATGCCCGCGAATTCCGCAAGTGCATCCCGGACGATGGTCAGAAACTCACGGAGGCCCACACACCATGGACACCCCACTCACTGCCCCCGCTCAGCCAGCACAGCCGTCGGCTTCCACCCGTGTCTCGCGCGCTCTGATCCTGCTCCTGCTGCTGCCCTGCCTGGGATCCGCATTCAGCCAGTGGACATCCGAGACCGGTCCCCCACTCACTGTCACCGGTGATCGCCCGGCCCTTGTCTTCGAAAGCTATCTGGCCGATCGCAGCCATATCACCGCCGAATCCAAACCGGTGATCAGTGAGGAATTCTATTTCCGCAATAAAGGCACCAATGTCGTCCGCATCACAGAACTCAAACCCAGCTGCGGCTGCCTGTCTCCTTCAATTTCCTCACGAGAAATTCCGCCCGGAGAAACTGGCCGGATCACGCTGCCCATCCGCACAGCCAATGAACCCGCCGGGCTGCGCGAATACCTGTTGACGGTCCGCTACGAGGATCCGCAGCCACGTGAAGTGACACTGACATGGAAGCTCCGACTGCCGGAAAAGAAACTGCTCATCGAACCACGGGTGCTCATGGTCATTGGAGACTCTCCGGCCTCCAGTGATTATGCGGTCACCATTTCAGACTTCCGTCCGGGACGTGGGCAGAAGCCACTGCGGATACGGGAATTGCAGGCAGCGCCGGACTTCATTCAGGCTACGCTGGCAGGGCAGTCGACCGGGGAAGAACTCAGTCAGACCCGGGTCACTGTCCGGTTTGCCGTGGGACTCCCGCCCGGACAGCATCGGGGGCTGATCACACTGAAAACAGATGACCCGGACTACCCGGCTCTGCAGGTTCCAGTCATCGTTGGTCGTCCTCTGAAATCTGAACAGCCTGTTGTGCGGGCGGTACCGGAACTGGGACGCGTAGTGATTCAGCGAAACCAGCCCGAACTCTCCGCAGGAACCGACATCCGCGTGACAGTTCCGGCGTCATGGACCCTCGAACGCTCAGACTGCTGGCCACCTCAGTTGTCGCCAAGCACCACCAGAAATAAGACCGCTCCGAATGCCCCTGAATCCGAGTATTCGGCCATGATCAGCGTGCGTGAATTGCCGGACGAAGGGATTGTTCAGGGGTTGCTGCTGCTGCGTTTTCGAGAAGGCGAGGAATCGCGGTTAGTGACGGTTCCCCTGTCCCTCGTGTGGCTGTAAATCTCTGCTCCGCCGAATCCGCGATCCCGCCGATTGACCCTCGGGACAGGCGTTGGTACGGTGGACAACGCCGGGGTCGCAAGTCACCGCGGGCAGGTGCTGTTCAATTCTGAAGGATCATACATCGCATGAATCTGGATCTTCAGGGAAAAGTCGCTGTTGTCACGGGAGGCTCACGGGGCATCGGCCTGGGCATTGTGCAGCAACTGCTGGCCGAGGGCGCGCGGGTGGTGAACGTCAATCGCAGTCCCCCGGATGCAGCCGACGCCGAAAACCCGGAATGGGCCTCACGCCTGCTGTTTGTTCAGGGCGACCTCACGGATATTTCGGTCTGCGAACGCGCTGTTCAGCAGACGATCGCAGCATTCGGACGTCTTGACATTCTGGTCAATAACGCGGGGGTGAATGACGGTGCCGGTCTGGATGCCGGCCCCGCGGCATTTGTTCAGTCGCTGCAGCGCAATCTGATTCACTACTACGCCATGGCACACCACGCGGCCCCGCACCTGCGACGCTCCCGCGGATGCATCGTGAATATCGGCTCCAAAGTCTGCGAAACAGGGCAGGGTGGTACGTCCGGTTATGCGGCCTCCAAAGGCGGCATCAACGGACTGACCCGGGAATGGGCGGTGGAACTGGCCCCCGCCGGTGTCCGCGTCAACGCGGTGCTTCCGGCAGAAACATGGACACCACTGTACGAACGCTGCCTCGCAGCGATGCCGGATCCTCAGGCCGCACGCGCTGCCATTGAAAAGCTCATCCCGCTGGAACATCGCTTCACCACCATCGACGAGCTGGCCAGCATGGTCGTCTTCCTCGCCTCGGGACGCTCCAGTCACACGACCGGACAGATTATCTACGTGGACGGCGGCTACACACATCTGGATCGCAAATGCACCAGTGACGTCTCGGAGTTCGGCGCTGCAGCGACCTGAACAGGACACAACCTCGGGATGACACAACGCTGCTGAAACAGCAAAGAGAAGAAATTCCTGCCCCCGGAATGGCCTCGTGAGTCAGGACTTATTGTCGATCGACTCGAAGCCCGCTTGCCTGCCTTTCAGCAGCTCCACCTTTTCGACGTCGCCCAATCGTTCCGCAATGGTGATCATCTTCACCAACATCGCACGATACGTCGCTTTATCTTTGGGCGTGGCATCCGCAAGCCTCGCGAAATACTCCAGTCCTTCCATCGCCTGATCGAATTGTTCGCTCGCCTCCTGCCATCGCTCCTCTTCAAAAAACAATGTCCCCAAATGCTCAGACAGTTCACAACGATGACGTTGCCAGACCGGATCGTCAGGCCGTGACTCCCTGACTTCGATCGCCAGCGGCAGAGCTTCAGTGTATACGGAAATCCCAGCCTGCCGGTTCCCCGTCATCAGCTCGAAGTGACCGAGTTGGTGCAGAGCCGAAACCAACTCCATCTTCTGGAGAAGACTCTCCGGCTGTCTCACATAAAGTCGACGGTTGATCTCAACCCACTTGCGATAGCTCTCAATTCCAGTGGTGACCTGATTGCGAAACATCTGAAGATTGGACATCGCAAGGTAGCTGTGCCCCAGCGTTTTCTGGCACTCACTGACACTCGGCAACTGACCAGCGAGCGCCTCCCGAATCTGCAGCGATCGCTTGTGATGATCGAGCGACTCCTCGATTTTTCCCATGCGCTGGGCGACGACACCCAGATTGAACATCACCGCACCCAGGCGATATTGTTGATTGTACTCTTCGGGATCCAATCGCCCGGTAACACCAGTGCCCGATGGCTCACTCGAACGGCTCGCTCTTGACTCATGTAGCCCGAGCAGTTGTTGAAACTTGTGCCCGGCCTGCTCGAATTCCCCCCGGCGCAGATCAATCAGTGCCGAATCGTTGAGGACCTCCTCTTTCAAATTGAAGTACCGTTGATCGTCGGGAAATCGCTGGCACAACTTTTCCGTTCGCACCAATGCGTCTGAGGCTTTTGCAAGTGCACTCGGGTACTGTTCCTGCTGACTAAGCCGGCTCGCGATCTCAACGGTATGTTGAATCAGCACAACTTCCAGTTCCGGTGTCAGATCCCTGCGACCAGCAACCCTCAGTTCAAGATCCTCAAACGCCCGATGCCACTTGTTCGCATTGTCCTGATCTCCAAGATTGGAATAGATACCTGCCAACATCTTTGTCGCGATGGCTTGTCGGTAAAGCCACGAATCATCAATCTCAGTGATCGACAGGGTGAAGCTCCGGGTGTCCTGCAGAACCTGCTCGACATTGACACGCGCATCAGCCCACTCCCCAGCCTCAAGCTGCAATTTGGCCAATTCCAGCCTTGAATCGATAAAGCCGGCCTTTGCGGCTGAGGATTTCCCTGCCGCATTTTGATAGGTCTCAGAGAGCTTCCGATAGTACTCCATGGGTCGCGCAAGCAAACTGATCCTCAGATCCCGGAACTCATCGGAGAATCTGAGCCTTGGCTCCTCGGCCACCTGGCTCCAGAACGTCCCTATGGCATCTCTGGCAAGCTTTCCCTGATCTTCTGCGAAATCAGCCGCCTCCAATGCCTCCAGCCTGTACCGGGCCTCCGCTCGAAGAGCCTCCTCCAGTTCCGCGGACTTACGGTTCAGGTCGATGTTGTGGCGATAAGAGATCCACGCATATCCCGTGGCTCCGACAAGTAAAAGCACCGTCGCCACCGTCCCGGTGACGATGGTTGCGATCCTTCTTTTAAGCCATCTTCCGGCCCGATACGTCCAACTCTCCCGCCACGCCTCCGTTGGTTCGTCACTCAAGTATCGTGTGATGTCAGCAGCAAGGTCGCCGGCCGTCGCATAACGTGCCTGCTGATTGAAGGCCGTTGCTTTTTCGCAGATGGCCTCCAGCGCTGGATGAATGTTCGGGGCGATTTGACGCAGCTTTGGCATCACGCCCTCGGCCATCGCCGTCCTGAGCCTGTCGGGTGTACTCTTTTGAGACCTGGTAAACGGAGAATCCCCCGTACAGAGATGGTAAAGGATCATCCCCAGTGAAAAGATGTCCGAACGAGCGCTCGCAGTATTGGAATCCTCGAGAGATTCGGGAGCCGAGAAGCCGGGCGTTCCCAAAAATTCTGCCTGATCTTTGCCCCACAATTCTTCCGAGCCCGGTTGTTCAGTCTCCGAAAGATCAATTGCCAAACCCCAGTCGACGACAAACGTTTCACCGAATGGGCCAAGAAGTATATTCGCAGGCTTGAGATCCCGATGAATCACGTTCGCATGGTGAGCAAACGCGACCGTTTGGCAAACTGATACAAAACGACTGAGAAGTTCGTGCAACTGGATTCGCCGGTTTTCAGCACTGAGGTTCTCATCCGAATGCAAC
>JALQWE010000138.1 GCA_023258825.1 Planctomycetaceae bacterium
GAACAGAGTTGGACTGTGGATCACCAAACAGAATCAGATGATTGTCGGCAATCATCTCGGCAGTGACATCTGTGTCATCCACAATCCTTACGTCACCCCGCATCCATTTCGAAAATTCACTTTGAAACTGCTCCAGAGTCTCGTTTGACCATGCCGCAACCACAGGATTCGACGACGTCGAAGTCCCGCGTACACAAATAAAGGACGACATGAAGGCATCGTCAATCGGCCCCTGCAATCCCGGACGTTTGTGCAGCTCAGGGTTCCGCGATAACTCGCGGGATTCCCGGTATCCCACTACTTCCCAGCGATCTCCCTGGCGACGATACCAGACATCCGGGAGTAACCCTTCGGCGGCAGAGCGACACTCCAGTCGCGTTCCATCCAGATTGACCCAGCTCGCCGTTTCTCTGGCAATGCGCAGGATGCGCACATTGCGCGTGGTCAGAGTCAGTTCGCCCGAGATCTCAATTTGCCCTTCGATCGTCGAGGCCTCGTAAACTCGATCCACCTCCTCGATGGCAGCCCAGTCACAACGGTTGTACTTCAGAGTGTGTGTCGAAAACCGAATCGCCTGGCGCTCACCAAATCGGGGACGTCCCCGCCTGGATTTCTCCAGATGAAACTCCATGAACGCCGCTCTGCTGGCCGGATCAAATTCATGCCCCATCCCGGGCCCAACCAGCAACTTCACAGGAATGCCCAGCTGCGCCGCGGCATCCCGCATGGTGGAACCCGCCAGCAGCTGTGGATCCTTTTCACCGCCATAGGTGCACACGGGGACGTTGTAAGCATTCATGGCGTAATTCACGGGGTCATAAATCCGCAAGGTCCGATCAGCGGTGAAGGGCAGCCGATCGGCAGACGCGTCCGGATCCTTCTTCTGATAACGGTAGAAGTCCACAAAGCCCGCACCGGGCCCCACAGAACTCCACAAATGCGGATAATGCATTCCAAGATGCCACGCACCCGCACCGCCCATCGAGAATCCGTGCAGGGTCACTCGGTCTTCATCAATCCGAAACCGATTCCGCACATCCGCCATGGCCTCAAACACATCTTTTTCGCCAGCCCAGCGATACGCATTGTTGCCGCGACCATAAACATCCAGCTGAATCCAGTCTCCGACCGGTTCCGTCTTCGAAACCCCGGGCCCTCGCCCATCCATGCGATGAATGAAGTTCACTTCATTCATCTGATCCGCCCGGCCATGCAGCACCACATGCAGTGGCCAACGCTGCGGATTTGCAGGATCGACTCCCGACGGCAGTGTCACCGCATAAGGCTGAACCGAACCATCAATCTCGCTGACGTAGCCTCGTATTGAAGTGCCGGGACGCAGATTCCAGTCCGGCTGACTGGTCTTCAGCAAGCCGGCGCGACGAAGCCCTTCATCCAGCACCTTCTGCAACTGTTTTTCCCAGGCGGCTTCCGGAAACTCCTGAAATCGCAGCATCCACGCCGCGGCCTTTTCATACACACGCACGTCGGCCAGCAGCAGTTGTCCGGGCCCCGTCTGAATGTCTGACTTCTGCTGCAGCTCCTGAATCTGCTGCCGCAGCGTTTCCGTCTGCCGCTGAAATTCCTCCAGAACCTCAGGAGCAGGCTGATGCTTTGGCTTTTGCTTTGCCTGCGGCGCTGCGATGGACAAACCTCCCGACAGTCCCAGCCACACCCCCAGACACAAGGCCACCAGCCGACCTGTTGTCCCGGAAGAAAACGCTCGCCCCCATCGTCCACGCATCTGCATCTTCATCGTTCCCGGAAACATTCGTCTGTCAGAACCCGACGCAGGGCGCACCAACGCCCAGCCTTCAGGAATGTCCGTACCAGCCCAGCTCAATCCGAGCCCCGACTCAGGCCAGTATTCCCTGGACCACATTCCCGTGAATGTCCGTCAGCCGGAAGTCTCGACCCTGAAACCGGTAGGTCAGTCGCGTATGCTCCATGCCCAGCAGGTGCAGCAGCGTCGCATTCAGGTCATGCACATGCACGGGATTCTCGGCCACGTTGAACCCCAGCTCGTCGGTACTGCCCCATGTGGTTCCACCGCGAACTCCACCGCCCGCCAGCCACAGACTGAAACAACGGTTGTGGTGATCCCGCCCGTCGTTTCCACCCTGAACCATCGGAGTTCTGCCGAATTCTCCGCCCCAGATGACTAGTGTGTCCTGCAGAAGTCCCCGCTCTTTCAGGTCCAGCAACAAAGCGGCACTGGCCTGATCCGTATCTTTGGCATTCTGTCGCACGCCACCGGTCAAATTGCCGTGCTGATCCCAGACTTCATGAAACAACTGCACAAAGCGAACACCACGTTCCGCCAGTCGACGTGCCAGCAGACAGTTTCGGGCGAAACTGGCTTCCTTCGGGTCCGAGATCCCGTAGCGATCCAGCGTCTCACGCGATTCGCCGCTGATGTCCATCAGTTCCGGAGCACTGCTCTGCAACCGATAAGCCATCTCATAACTTTGAATCCTTGCAGCAATCTCCGGATCGCCGACAGATTGCAGAGACAGTTCATTCAACCGCTGCAGAGCATCCAGGGAGGCTCGTTGTGTCTCCGCATCAATCCCCGGGGGATTTGAGAGGTACAGGACAGGATCCCCTTTCGCTCGAAATGGAATGCCGGAATACATTGTTGGCAGAAAACCACTGCCATAATTGCTGGCCCCGCCACTGGTGCCCTTGGCACTGGTCAACACGACAAAACCCGGCAGCTCCTGCGATTCACTGCCCAGACCGTACAATGACCAGGCCCCCAGACAGGGACGGCCGAACTGTTGTGATCCGGTGTTCATCATAATCTGCGCCGGCGCATGATTTACCGCATCGGTCTGCATCGATCGAATCAGGCAGATGTCGTCCGCCAGCTTTGCCGTGTGCGGCAGAACTTCGCTGAGCTCCATGCCGCACTGGCCATGCTTTTCATATTTGAACTTCGGCCCCAGTAGCGCCGACTTCGGATTGATAAACGCCGCCCGATATCCCTTCAGCAATTCGGCAGGCGGCAATTGGCCATCCCGCTTCGTCAGCTCCGGCTTGTTATCAAAGAGCTCAAGGTGGCTGGGAGCCCCGGCCTGAAACATGTAAATCACACGTTTGGCCTTCGCAGCAAAGTGCGGCTTTTTCGGTGCCAGCGGTCCGTCAGCAGTCGATCCCTCCACCGCACCGCGGGCATCGTCAGCCAGCAGTGAACCGGCGGCAATCGCCCCCAGCCCGATCCCGCAATCCCGCAGGAACCAGCGGCGACGGACCTGTTCTGCCAATGCCGTTCGAATGGCAGCAGGAGATTGAGCTTCTGCGGGATTCATAATCATCGCTCCTGTATTCAATCGCTGCCCGAAACCATCAGGGACATGCAGCACCGACCCCGGATTGCCTACTCTTCGATATAGACCCCAGGCGACATCTCCGGAAGATTCAGAATCTCAGCTTCCCGGCGTTCCGTATCATAAACGGCCACCGTCGGCCTGCGAAACATCCATCCTCCAACTTCACCCGGATTGATGAAGAGTCTTCCGTGGCGGTCGGCCGCAATACTGGGCCGGTGAGTGTGGGCAAACACCACAACATCCGCATCACCACAGCAGTCTTTCACATCCTGCAACTGATGACACAGCAGAAACCGCACGCCATCCGGCGATTTCCAGCACATTGGCGGATTTCCCATCGTGCCAACGATCTTCATCCCACCCGAAATCCCCACTCGATTTCCATCATTGTCGCCAAAGCAGGCAATGACCGGGCAGTGAAATTTCCGCATGGCCGGAACAACCAGCGGAGAAACCAGATCCCCCGCCAGCAGCACCGCCCGACACCCGAGGGAGTTGAACAGGCGGATCGTGTGCCGCAAATTATCAACGTTGTCATGAATGTCCGCAAAAATCCCGATTTTCATGGCTTCACCGACTGTCCGTTGTCCGCTGGCGCTGGAGATGGATCAGGGGTGGGCGCCCCGGCCGCTGCGGCGTCCGGTGTTGCAGGCGTCGCCGGTGATTCTGCCGCCGGACTTTCCACTGGCGTTGCCGGTGTCTCCCCTGCCGTGGTGGACAAAATCCGGGCAAGCATCCATTCCTGTCGACCACGTTCCGGGTTGTCATCCGTGGCAGCTTCTTTCAGAACTGCTGCTGCCCCTGCCACATCGCCAATCTCCACCAGCAATTCTGCTTCCAGTAACAGCGAAGCAAATTTCATTTTCTCGTCCGGGTACTGCCGACGGTAATTTCTCAGTGTCTGCACCGCCGTCCCCGCATCTCCACGCGAAACCTGGCTCATGGCCGTCCAGTACAACGTATCCCCCACAGCACTCCTCTGCACGGAA
>JALQWE010000139.1:20-3949 GCA_023258825.1 Planctomycetaceae bacterium
GCTGATGGCGGAGTCTCAAATTTCTCTTTCTCGATGTATTTCACCCACTTTTATTGAGGATTAATGGGAGTTCTCTCTCAAGTGTCCATCGTCGATTGATAATTATGTAAGCCCCGGCAAGAAGGCAAAACGCATAATCGTACCCAATTTTCTTTTACTGGTGAATCTGCTGCAGCTCCTGAATCATCCCCAATTCAAAGTTGCCGGCAATCTGACTGACTCGCGCCTGCAACAGACGACGGGACGGACGGCCAAACAACGCATCTGACCTTTCCAGCAGCTTCGAGATGGCTTCTGCTTTCATCGCGTTCTTCTCGTCATCGCTGAGTTTGCTCTCATCCACATTGGGATCTGTGAGTAACTTACTGACGTCGATGGATTCGCGTTCAAAAGGACTATCCAGGGGCCGCATCAGCAGTGTGTAGGCCTCCTGCTGCTGCTCTGTCAGCACTGCCAGTGCCGCAACTCGCTGCTCCACCACAGGCCAGATCCGAATTCGGTCGGTTGGCCAGAGTGATTCCGTGGCCGCACGCACACGTTCAAGAAATGGACGAATCTCACTGGTCCCGCCCGCCAATTCTTCATAGAGCACAGCCGCATCCGCAGCTTCCATGCGCTGCTGCAGGACCAGCATGCGAGGTGCAAACGAAGACGGATGACCAACCACAAAAACTTCACCGGATTTCCAGCGATCCAATCCCTGCAGAACTTCCAGACCAGCCGGCTCTGTCACCACAGCCGAGGTGTCAGCCGCCGCCGGGACCGGGGTTCCACGTTGCGGATCAAACAGCAGCGTCTGATTTCCGGAAATCACCAGCACCAGCCAGTCCGCGGTCTCAGGCAGACTTCCCGAGGCAGCCCCCGGCGTGGCGGCTTTCAGAACCAGAGCATCGACCTGACGCTGTCGCAACGCCTCTGAAAATGCCCAGATGCGATCTTCAACAGTGCCTCGTCCCGTCAACATCGCCTCGTACAAGCCAACCGGAATCCGTGTCTCCGCCGGTGGCATCAGAGCCAGATTGCGGATCACATGCCGAAACAAGCGCGTCACTCGTGCCCGTTCTGCCAGCGCCTGTTCTCCAGCCGTGGCTTCCTGTTTCCAGATCGATTCCGTCAGGCCTTTCAGCAAAAGACAGTCGCGCAGGTAGAGCACGTCATTCTCGGAAAACCGTGACGCTCGCGCGGTTCGCAACGCATCCTCTGACAGCAGGGCGGCATTCCGATCACTGATGCTGAGCTGTCGCACGTCCGCTTCGCCGCAGGATGCCATCCACGAATTCACAGCATTGACGACAGAATCCCGACGGGTCTGTCCGGCCAGCGAGTCCGGAGCCACTCTCTGCATGGCCGCATTCAGACGGTCGCGACACTCATCCGCCGCTTCCGCCGTTGCCTCGGCCTGAGTCTGCGTCGCCACCGGGGCGGCAGACTGGCCACAGCCAGCACTCAGCACCAGCCACAGGCAGCAACCAATCCCCCCCCAGACTCGGCCACCCGCATTGCTCAGGCCGGAATGATTGCGATCGCGTGTCATGTTCCATTCCATAATGCACACCTCAACCAGTTCGTTGTCTTAGAGTGGTCCGGTTGGAAAGTCTTCCACGGAACCTGGCAAGCCGGTCAACAACAGCCGCTTCTGCCCCGTCCTGTCACCCTGTCAGAATCCAAACGACCTTTTGCTACTGAAACGAAAGAATCGCTTCACGAAGAACGGATAACTGTTGCAGCAGCCGCTCCAGCTGATCCAGAATCACCATGTTCGGACCGTCACTTCGGGCCGAATCCGGGGTCGGATGAGTCTCCAGGAAGACCGCATCACAACCAGCGGCCACCGCCGCTCGGGACAGCGTCGGCACCATATGTCGCTGGCCACCAGTCGTCGCACCGCCCGGTAACTGCACGCTGTGCGTTGCGTCATACACAACCGGGACCCCGAAGGACTGCATGATCGGCACGCATCGAAAATCATTCACCAGCCGACCATAACCAAATGTCGAACCTCGCTCCGACAGCAGAATGCTGTGCAACCCCCGCGCTCGACATTTGGAAACAGCATGCACCGTGTCTTCCGGTGCAACAAACTGAGGCTTCTTCACGTTCACACAGATATTTCGAGCCACCGCGGCGTCTGCCGCAGCCACAATCAAATCCGTCTGTCGAGCCAGAAACGCAGGGATCTGCAGAATCGAACAAACTTCCGCACAGGGTTGCGCCTGAGCCGCCTCATGAATGTCCGTCGTCGTCGGCAGTCCGGTCTTCTGACGAACCAGATTCAGCATTCGCAGACCATCGTCCAGCCCAGGTCCCCGATAACTGTCCACACTGGTGCGATTGGCCTTATCAAAGCTGGATTTGAAAACAATCTGATAGCCGTGACGATCTCGCAGATCAGCCAGACGCTCAGCTATCCCCAGCACCAGCGATTCAGACTCCATCACGCAGGGGCCGAGAATAAACAGCAATGGCTGCCCATGCCCACAACGGTACTCGCCAATCGTTACCAGGTTCGCGGCCACTCGTCAGACCCCTTCGCTTTCACCGGTTCTCACTCACCAATCCTTGTCAGGTCACCCCGCCTGCACCGGCAGACAGGGTGGCCACGTCAGAGCACCGTCGCCCCCGACTCACAAACTTCCGTCCAGTGCCATCTGGTGAAAGCAATGCACAACACTCTGCTGATTCTCCAGCAACCAGTCAATCGATGGCTCATTCCGCATCGCTTTGCCAATCGCCTTCGCTGTGGCTTCACGGTGCGTTCTGAAAAGAATCTGATAGTCCACGTCCTCGGCATCCAGTACCGCCGGATCCAGCCAGATCGAAATGATGATTCCCAGATCATTGGCTTTTTCCCGGGGAATGTCACCGGCGCGAACGGCATCCAGCACCCCATTCGCCACGGCGGCCTGAACCGTCCCCATCAGAATGTTGGTGTACTTCTCACTCTTCACCGTCACCTTGCTCACCATCACCGTCACCGGACGCACCTGAACGTCACAGTTGAGCAGCGCGAACACCCGGGAATGCCCCTTGGTCTGGTCGCCCATCAACTGCGCGATCGCATTGCCCACCGGACCGTCCAGCTCACCAATCACCACCTCAGGTTCAGCCGCTGACCAACCGGCTTCATCCTCAACCAGCGCCTCACCCGTTCTCATCACAATTCTCTGCGACATATTCCAATGACTTTCGTGTCTTCCGGATTGACAGGATCAGAATCAGACAATCACCGCCCGCAACCACGCGCGACCGTGCGAAAACAGCACGGAACGCCCCGACTGCCGACAGCTCATTCCCCGCATCATAACGGATCTCCGGAGCCCCGCCAAACGCACACCACTCCTGAAAAATCACACACGGCGGCATTCTTTCCGCAGCCCTGAAGCGGCTGGATTTGCATCCGATTCACGCTACACTGTGCCCACGCCGGGTGGTCAGAATCCCCAGGAAGGCTCTCGCGATCAGCGCGTCCGCGACTCATCGTGCAGCCTCCACCTTTGCCTGCCTGTTCACACAGCAACAGCAGCAACGATTCACATTGATCCTGACCGCTCGACCCTGCGGATGTCCACAGCACCAGCCACATCAGGGCCCGGCCGAAACAGTTCCCAGCGCCGCAGTCCTCTGTGTGCACCAGTTCCCGATACTTCAGCGGAGTTCCCTCAATGTCCCTGCAGCCACTGTTGCGTTGCCTGCTGTGTTGCCTCGCTCTGTCGGCCTCAGTCGCCGCTCAATCCGCTGACGAACGACTGGAACAGTTCTATCGCGGCCATCTGGAACAGTCCTTTCAGATGCGCCCACTCGAAGCCACCATGCTTGGAGATCATCGGTTCGATCATCTGCTGGACGACATCTCCGCAGAAGCCCGTAAGGGCTGGCTCGCTCATTACAAATCTCAGCTGCAGCGCCTGACCACAGAAATCCCATTCGAC
>JALQWE010000140.1 GCA_023258825.1 Planctomycetaceae bacterium
AGAAACTTCGTTCATTTCGCCTTCGACCATCACCACACTGTCTTTCGACGCGCCGATCATCATTTCGATGTCGGCCTCCTCGAGGGCGGCGGGGCTCGGGTTGATGACGAATTCGCCGTTGATGCGGGCTACGCACACTTCAGAAATGGGTCCGTTGAACGGCACGTCGCTCACCGCGAGGGCGGTAGAAGCGGCGAGGCCGGCAAGGCTGTCGGCGGCCACCTCCTGGTCAAACGACAGCAGGGTGATGATCACCTGGGTTTCGGCGTGGTAGTCCTCGGGGAAGAGGGGGCGAAGCACGCGGTCCACCAGACGGGCCACGAGGATCTCGCGGTCGCTGGGGCGGCCTTCGCGCTTCAGGAATCCGCCCGGAACGCGGCCGGCTGATGCGAATTTCTCTTTGTATTCCACGGTCAGCGGCATGAAGTCCACGCCTTCGCGTGCTTCAGGTGCCGAAACGAGGTTGCCAAAACGCTCCGACGTCTGGCCATGCTCAAGCACCAGCTGCCCATGCTCCAGATTTGACATACTGCGGTGCAGCATCTGACGCGAAAAACGCTCCATCAGACACAGCCATGAGCGACCGACTGGCGCCGTCTCATTCACGGCAGCCGGTATCGATAATTCCGGATTGGAGTCGGCTTTACGATGCGGCGCTCGGTCACATGCAAACGGAGACAATCGTTCTGACGGTTTTGACATGATGTTTCCTGTTCCGATAAAAAGTCTGCGTTCGTCACATCCGACGGTTCCACAAGTGCCCACTTCAGACAGACACCCGTTCCGTTACTTCCAGCTTCATGGCACGGCCTGCAGTGACGTGATCCGCCTCCGCCGAGGGCACAGCGACACCGCCAGAACCTCTCCCGGCCTCTGCTGTCAGTGGCACCTTCGTTTGCACAGAACCAGTTCCCGGATGCGGCACAAATGGCACTCGCTTCCACCACAGCCTCAGAGCCTGCCAGTAAATCGCAGCGAATACCTTCAGTGTCATACAAGGGGACTTCAACAACGTCGCCCTCAGCACCGCCGGGCTGATCTCAACTCGCTCCAGTTGCATCGTTACGTCAAATAACGGCTGCGCAGCCTCAGAGCATTCGTGGTTGCCTTCCACATCTGTATCAGCCCCTGCGGAGGCCCCGCACACGTCAGAATCCGTCCTCGGAACTGACCGTCTGCGATAAAAATTCTCGATGTGAATCGCCAGAGATGTGCCCGGAGGCGACAGTTTCCAGCGATATTCCATGTCCATCTTCATGAACGGTGAAACATGAAAATCCTTGACTGTTCTCAAGTCGGCCGTTTTCAGGTCGATCAGTTGACCTGCAGCGTCTGAGGGTGCCGACAACACATAGCAGTGACGTTCTCCCCAGGGCGTATTGTGCACTTCTGCGAGGACTGCAGAGACCCGACGCCCCGTCTCATCAAAACAGTAGTAATAACTCACTGGATTGATCACATACCCGAGATACCGCAGGTTGGTCAACAATCGTATCGGGCCCAGTGGACGACACCCCGTCTGTCGCTCCACTTCGTCACGCACACAGTCTCCCAGCGGCCGTGCCGGATTTCCAAGGTGGTCTGCACGACGAAACCAGGCCGCGGCCGGTCGAGAGGCAGACCACAACCACGAGCCGGCAAACACGCTGTCCAGTTCGCTCAGATCCAGGTAAACCTGAAAAACGGTGTAGCGAAAATGGTTGGCAACTGGCACGAAACGACGATGACGCACCCAGCCTCGGAAAAGACAACTTTCCATTCCGTCATCCCCCGCAGGCCGACAGTGAACCAGAACGGACCAGAGGATTGAGAGTTTCATTCCCTTCCTGAAGGCGACCAGTCACGTCCGCAATTCCAAAGGATCGGCAGACAGCCAATGCACTGCGCACTCCGTCCTCATGAAATCCGTTACCCCAGTAAGCACCGCAGTAGGACGTTCGATTGGCACGGATCAGCGATTCATGTTCAGCCTGCAGACGGGCTCGCTCGGTGGTAAAAATTGGATGGGAATAACGATGTCGAGAGATGATCCGGTCAGGGCTGATGGCTTCCGTCTCATTCAGTGTGACACAGAACGTCTCATCCGACTGAATGTGCTGCAGAATATTCATGTTGTAGGTGATCGTCGCCCGCGTGTCGGGGCCTGTGCCGATCCGATAATTCCAGGCTGACCATGCCCGTTTTCGCCGCGGCAGTATGCTCGTGTCCGTATGCAGCACAGCCTCATTCGACTCATATGGAAATCCCGCCAGAATTCGACGTTCAATCGGAGTCGGATCGGCCAGCAGTCCGAGGGCCTGATCGCTGTGACAGGCAAAAATCACTTCATCAAATCGCATTTCATCGCTGTCGGTCAGAACAGTCACACCGGACACATTCCGACGGACCTGACGAACCGCAGAGCCATAACGAATCTGCGAAGCGAAGGGGGCGATCAGCCTGCGGACATACTGCCGCGATCCCCCCGGAATCGTGTACCACTGCGGTCGATTCGTCAGACTCAGCAGCCCGTGATTGCGATAGAACTCAAGAATAAAGCGAATCGGAAAATCGGCAAATGTGCCCCGCGGACAAGACCAGATGGCTGCCCCCATGGGCAGCAGGTACAGGTCTCGGAAACTGCGACCATATCGCCGCCGGTGCAGATACTCGCCGACGGTTTCCTCCGGATGCACCGTGTCTGCGTCCGACGTCCCCTGAGAATTGAACCGCAGAATATCGCCCACCATCCTCAGGAATGAGGGGCGAACAAGATTTCGACGTTGTGCAAACACACCACTCAGATTTGTCCCGCTGTACTCTACCCCGGTCCGATCACAGCGGACCGCAAAGGACATTTCGGTGGGCACGCCCTCAACCCCAAGGTGCCCCAGCAGCTTCATAAAATGAGGGTAGGTCCGATCGTTGTACACAATAAAGCCAGTGTCGATCTGGTAGGCCCGCCCCTGCAGCGTAAACTCCACCGTGTTGCTGTGACCGCCAGCCCGACTATCCGCCTCAAACACTGTCACGTCATGATGGCCGTGCAACATGCGTGCACAGGAAAGCCCCGAAATCCCGCTCCCAACAATCGCCAGCTTCATGCTTCGTTATCCGCGACACGGGACACCACAAATCGCAACAGAACCGGTACTGCCGCTCACCATCAAAACCCCAAATCGTTCACCAGGAACAAATTGTCCACTGTTTCTAGTCACAAAAACGCTACTGTCCATCATCAATCCACAAAAAACGTTCAAAACGGGCAATTTAGCCATCATCTGAAGCCTGTGTCCACCCCCACGGAGTGCTGCCCCCGGTCTCTGTCTCCCGCCCCTCACCAGACGGAGCCCGTCCTGTACGACGCAAGCCACTTCATTCGCCGACGGCCTGCCATATTGCGGTGGTGGCCCGAAATTCCCCCCCTCACAGCAGCTTCACAGTGATTGCGACGTCTCTCTCACGTCACCGGAACTCAAGTTTCCAGGCGTTGTACTGCATGCACTCTGCTGCAGATCACAGACGGGGCATACCATGCTGCGAAATCAGATGTTTCGACCGCCTAATGCACACACTTCTGCTGTGATCTGCGATCCGGGATTTTGACAGTCCCGTGTTTTTGGGCCGATTCAGTTGTCCTGAACTCATTCCGCTGTCATTATCCGAAGATCTGCGGTCGGTTCGCGTCGAAGAATGGACACTTCACCCTGTTTCAAAAAGGTTTCAGATTACCGCCATGAAGACTCGCCTGTTTGCCATGATGTTTCTGGAGTTTTTTATCTGGGGAGCATGGCTGCCACTGATTTTCGGGTATCTGCCGGCCCTGAAGTTTTCCGCCGACCAACCACCTGCGTTGATTGCGGACTTATTTCAGTTCCCCATTCTCAGAGATCTCGCCCATCTGTTTTCTGAGCAGGCCTTGATTCTGAACGCGTTCCCTATCGCCTCGATTATCGGGATGTTCTTCAGTAATCAGTTCGCGGACCGCAACTTTTCGGCCGAGCGATTCCTCGCCTTCAGCCACCTCGTTGGTGGCCTGTCCATGGTGGGACTCGCCTTCACGACTTCCTTCTGGCCCTTCTTTCTGCTGATGGCAGTGCACTGTCTGCTGTATGTGCCCACTATCTCGATTACAAATTCCATCGCATTTGCCAACATGCGTGATGCTCAGAAGGAATTCGGTATCGTTCGACTGGGCGGAACCATCGGCTGGATCTGCGCCGCGTGGCCATTCACCTTCATCCTCGTCGACTGGGCCAAAGTGAAGGCAGCAAATCCGGTTGGTTTTGTAAGCTGGCTGGGAACAGTGCTGGGAAGCGGACTGTCAGGGCCGGAATTGCAAAGCGCAACTCGCTGGACCTACGTTGTGGCCGGAGTTGCCAGTCTGCTGCTGGCAGCGTACAGCCTGACGCTGCCACATACGCCGCCGAAAGCAGCGGCACCCGGCAGTGGCCCTGAGACCCAGGCATGGAGACAGGCTCTCAGTCTGCTCAAACATCCATTTGTGCTTGTCCTCTGGATTGTCGCGTTCATCGACAGCTTTGTGCACAATTGTTACTTCAACTGGACTGGCACATTCCTCACAACCCCGGATGTTGGTATTCAGGGGAACTGGGTCATGCCGGTCATGAGCATCGGACAGATCGCAGAAATTCTCACGATGCTGATCCTGGGAGCCACGCTGAAGGCGCTGGGCTGGAGAACGACCATGATCGTGGGTGTTCTCGGACATGCGTTCCGCTTCGCCGTCTATGCTTACATGCCCAATCAAAGCCTGATCATTCTGGTTCAGATCGTGCACGGCATCTGCTATGCATTCTTCTTCGCAACCGTGTACATCTTCGTGGACGAGTACTTCCCGAAAGACGTACGAACCAGTGCGCAGGGCTTGTTCAACGTGATGATTCTCGGTCTGGGTGCCCTGGCTGCCAATTCATTGTGCCCATGGTTGATGCAGTCGGTTTACACCAAAGACGGCGTGACGGACTTCCGTGGACTGTTTCTGGTCCCAATGGCCGCCTCCATCGTGGCGGCCCTTGCTCTGGCCCTGTTATTCCACCCTCCGAAGAAGTCCGCAGGAGCCTCAGGACCAGTCGTCACGGGACATTGATGACGGCCTCAAGCATGCCAACGAATTCGTTCGGAGATTAAAAAAATCGCAGCCCGGAATCAGGCAACTGACCCGGGCTGTGTTGTTCAGTGTGTTCGACTTGTTTCCTGCTTTTGCCCGTACCCGGACATCATTAGTGGCAGACGTGAGCAACATCAGCGATATTCAGGCAGTCGATGACGATGGCCAGGGTTCGCGCCGATCAACTTCCGGGCACCGGCTTTCCAGTCAGGGGACTGTGCCCGCCGTGTGGCTGCTGATCATCTCGCTCGGATTCACAGCAGCTATTTTCGGCCCCGAAAATCTTCCACTCGGAGTAGACGGAGAATGGCTCTGGACGCGGCATCCGCTCCCGGAAGATCTGACCAGTTTTCTCGATCGCTGCCTGCCAGCGCTGGTGGCCGCCGCAGCGCTGATGATTTACACATCGATTCTTGAACGTCGGATTAACGAATTCAAACGCCCAGCGTTGGCGGCCGCGCTTTTAGTGCTGACGTTGCTTACCGGATACTGGCAGTCCAGCGTGCTCCAGACCGCCTCGACACCGCACAGAGAACTTCGCCCACTCTGGGTGCTTTACGACAAATATGCCACCGGCTATTTTCTGCAGGCAGTTCAGGAGCCACGGTCCACCTTGCAGGTGCTGCAGGAATACGAAACTGAAATGTCTGATGGCGACGTGCTGCACAAGGGTACGCATCCCCCCGGGCTGTTTCTGTTCAACCGTCTGGCCCTCTGGTGCACCGCATCAAGCCCTTCAACATGGTCGCAGCTGCCACAATGGATGAACGTCCAGAGCATCACCACATTCCGGCGGCTTGAGGCAGAGGCTGCGCTTGCCGCGCCGCTGCAGCCACCGCAGTTTGCGGCCCTCATCCTGACTTCCATTGTTTCGTTCTGGGCCTCGGCCTGCCTGCCGGCAACGCTCTTTACGTTGCTCGCACAACTCACCTCGCGGAGGGACGCGTGGCGTTTCGCTGTACTGGCAGCGACGTTGCCGGCAATCTCGGTGTTTCAGCCGCGATCGGATGTTCTTTACGCGGTCTCCGGACTTGTCCTGCTGCTCCTGCTGACATGGTCTGTGAGGCAACACTCGTTGATCTGCGTGTTCGTCAGCGGTTGTCTTGCGGGATTCTGGATGTTTGTCTGTCTCCTCGTCAGTCTGGCACACGTTCCGATTGTGATCGCGGCCGCATTCTTCTGGTTGTTCTCTCTGTTCGGCGCGCGCGGCGATGCAAACACTGTCGTCTCGCCGTCGGTCACAGGGGGCTCACAGAGTTTCATTGATGGCACATCGCGAACGCGGTTGTTCCTCGCGGCCCTCGCCACGGATCTTGCATTTTCATGCAGCTTGTGGGCGTTCTCTTTCAGCACCGGTTGCAACATGCTCTCGATCTGGACCTGGAATCTGAAGAATCATGCTGCATTTTATGGACAGTTTCCACGTACGTGGTGGAAATGGCTCCCGGTCAACGTCCTGGAAATGATGCTTTCCGTCGGCCTTCCCGTGTGCGTGGTCGTTGTCTACGGGATAATCCGCGTTTTTGTGAGCAGCAAAGTCGGCTTTAACAACCTGAGGAACCTAGACACCGGTGACGACGGAGCCATTCCCGGTGGAAGACCACTGGCGAGGTTCAATTCCACCCCACTGCGACAACTCAGCATAAGCCTCGCCGTCACCTGGATCCTGCTGTTGGTGTCGGGAAAAAACATGGGTGAAGCAGCCCGCTTGTGGTGTTTTATCACGCCTTGGTGGCTGGTTCTCCTCGCCGACGTCGGACTTCCGGGATTAACAGCCTCGGCCAATCGGCGGATCTGGGTCTGGTTACTATTCTGTCAGCTTCTCGTATGTGCCATGACGACAGCGCGAGTCAATGGATATCTGCAGATGTGATACTATCACCGTTGCTGATGGTAGCCCGCCGCGTACCTGATTCTGACGCGGTCGTGATATGCGTGTACTGCTGTGCGTCCGACACAAGCCCGCATTTCGGCAAAAACTGCCAGTCACAGGAAGACTGGCTCCCAATTGCCAATCAGCGATCCAGGTCAGCAGACCGAATGCCTGAATGGACAGAAAATTCACCTCGCGGTTCAAGTCGCCGGTGTGCTAGTCTGCTCGTCGGCAGAGCATGCTTGTGCACAGGGCGCGGTTGCCTGCCGGGAAACACCCATAGCTCGAGAATCCTTCCATGCCGTCAATCTCTGCTATTCTGCTGCTGGCCTGCATCGGATTCCCGGTTGATAAGCTGAATTCGGGCGCACAGGTTCCGAACCCGGCACAGCCAGTCGTGGCCGACGTCGCGGCCCCGGCGGCCAAACCTGATTCTTCAGACCAGAAACCAGCCACCGATGAAAAGACGTGGTCGCTGCGATATGTGTTTCAGCAGGGACAGCAGTGGCGTTATCAGTCTGATCAGAAGATGACACTCGAAGCGCAAGTGGGTGAAAATCGTCGCGTCGACATCTCACAGGTTCAGCAGGTGCGTCTGTTCACCGTGCAGTCTGTCGAACCTGACGGCGCCGGAACATTTGCAATGCAGTTCGAAAAAGTCTCGATGAAGCGACAGGTCGATGACCAGCCGGCGGTGGAGTTTCATACGGGCATGAAGCCCTCGGAGATTCCCGAGGTCTATCGCGGAGTCGCGCATAGTCTTCGCGGCAGTGCTCCTGAATTTCGATTGACGACGACCGGTCAAACGGTGCGGAAGCCCCGGAATGCAGCACCGACTGTCGTACAGGCTGCGGTTCCATCACCGGTTGAAACGACAGAAACACCAGCGTCCGAAGTCAAACCGGTCAGCGCTGCAACAACGGAATCTTCAAAGTCCAAAGATCCCGGATCATTTCTCATGCCCCTTCCGGACCAGCCAGTGCGAATAGGTGACTCCTGGAAGGAAGAGTTTCCTCTGACTGTCCGCGGAAGCCAGGATCTGAACCTTCAGGTTGTCGTGCTGCGAACGTACCGACTGGAAAAAGTGGAAGGCGACACCGCCACAGTCACGTTCCGCTCGTCCGTGAAGACGCCGATCCGCAGTTCGGCCGTCCAGTCGCAGTTGATTCAGGCGACCCCTTCGGGACAATTTCGACTGGACATGAAACGCGGTGTCATGACTTCGAGAGAGTATCGGTACAGCGAAACGGTGATTGGCGCCCTCGGAGCCGAATCCCTGCTGACCTCCTACGGAACCCAGCAGGAGACATTGCTGGAAACCGTCGCACAGAGCTCAACCCCAAC
>JALQWE010000013.1 GCA_023258825.1 Planctomycetaceae bacterium
GAGGACAGAGTAGAATTCAAAGTGAGATCTGCGGCAGGTCCCTGAGCGTGAACATTGACTGAGCCGACCGCGACGATGTTGCCGTCAATCGTCAGACCGCCACTGGTGGAGATAAGATCAACGGTTCCGGCGGTGTTATTTCCAACGATACGGCTGGAACTGCTTTCCACAACCCGTACCGATCCCGTGGAACGGAACGTCAGATCTCCCGTGTTAAACGTGCCGCCGCCAACTCCACCGATGCTGATGGAGCCTCCGGCAAGAGACGTAGAGCCGGGAACTGTGACAGAGAATCCGTTTGTCGAGGTCAGGCTATCGGCACTGCTGAGAGTCAGCGAGCTGACACCGGTCAATGCTCCCGAAAGCAACATGTTGCCACCTGCACGAGCGGTAATCTGACTGTTGTTTCCGGAACCGCCGGTAATTGCGAGGCTGTCAGCATCGAAGACCGCCAGAGAGCTACCGGAGGTCGTGAGATTGAAGTTCATCGTTTCCACACGCGTATTCAGCACATCAGAGACCGTGCCGGCGTTGATGCTCAAGCTGCCTGCAGTGATTTCACCGGCCATCTGCAGGTTTCCGGGAGTCTGCAGCTGTACCGCATTGTTGCCCGCGTTGAGATCTGTAGCGATCACCAGTTCCTGAGAGGCGCTCAGGCGAATAGACTGACCGGGCATCGGATCGAGGTAAACAACGTACAGACGCCCCGTGACGTTCAGATTGATATCGCTGGTGTAGTCCGGAGCGTACAGAACATAGTCACCGGTGACCTGTGTTGGGATATTGATCGGTGTTGGCACACCACTGGTGACACCGTTTGACTGGGCGGTGTACATAATTTCCAGTTCATTTGAGTACCCACGTTCACCCTCAGACTTAATCAGCGTCGGTGCAGGACTTGCCTGACCATACTCCAGTTTGATCTGGAAGGCAGCCACATCAATCATTGAGCTGCCTTCAGCCACGACGTTATCAATGTGTGAAGGCGGCTCGGTGATCTGTTTCTTTGATCTCAACGTCACCTTGCTGGCATTGCGGAACAGGCCGGATCTGCGACCGGCATCAACGTAATCCACATACAGTGGACCGTCTGCGATCAGCGTAATATCACGGCCGACTGCATCCGTTTCACTGACGACGCTGCGGGCTGTCAACGTTCCGCGAGCACGAGCCGTAATGGTGCCGTTCTCAGCATAAACACGATCAAGCAGAATATCGTTTTCTTCAAGAATCGTGATGTTCCCGGCTGTATTGCTGATCGCCACAACGCTTTCGAGCGAGGTATTCAGCGTAATCGCGCCGCTGGCTTCCACTTCAAGGCGTCTACCAGTCACCTTCGCGGTGGAACTGGCCGCCACTGAACGTCCGGTCAGAATGACCAGATCAGCCGAGAGAGTCGCACCGAGGAATTGCAGTGCCTGCAGGCTGCGCCAAGTCAGTGTTTCTGCGGGGACGGAATTGGTCAGGCCGCCAATATAGCCGGAAACGGTGTTGATGCCGGTTGTGGCAGAGATATCAAGAGTGATATTCCGCAAAGCACGGGCGTCCCACGTGACCGCATTGAATGAAGCCGCTTCGATGCGGATGTTGCCTGTGGTCTGGGTGACGGTCTGTGTACCGCCATTGGCCGGGTTGTAAACCGTAGCCACAACGGACTCAGAACCCAGTGCCCGCAGCACCAGTTCGCCGGCACTGATGGTGCCTGCATTCTGGATCGCGAGATTCCTGTCTGTCAGCAGTTCCAGATGTTCTGCTTTCAGGCTGACCTGATTTTTCAGGCGGATGCCATTGCGCTGTTCGAGAATGATGGTGTCACCCTCCAGCACAGCCGGAATTCCCAGTCGATCCGTAACTCCCGCGATGACAATCTCATCGCCACGGTATTCCATCAGGTCAGGAGCGTAGAAGAATCGATAAACAGAAAGTGTTTGTCCGGCTGAAAGCGCGACACCACGATTGTAGGTGATGACATCGCCAGAGGCCGGCTGGACCAGTGTCAGGTTTCCGGTCAGGCTGGTGAGTCGGACTGTGCCGTCGAATCCACCGGCGACCACATTGATGACATCAACGGAGCGATTGCCCTGGATTGTCACGTTCCCTTCGGGGGCAGTCACACTGATCACGTTCAGTCCCAGTCCCAGTTCGCCATAGCTGTCGTTGTCCTCGATGTGCACAGATCCATTGACGGTCGCAGCAGTCAGCGTATTGACAGACGTCCGGATCGGGCCGATGCCGGTGACTGCGTCGATCACGAGCTGATCGGCGATCAGGTCGATGGCTGTATCGACGGTGGATTGTGTGACTCCTCCACCGGATTTCAGGCTGACATCACCAAGGGCGATGTGGCCGCTGACAGCCCCTGCCCCGGCTGCGGGCAACTCGGACGCCGATGCATAGAAGTCACCGAGGAAAATGGCGCCAATGCGAATCGAGCCACCGGCGGTGACCGTCAGGTCATTTTCATCGCTGTTCGTGAAGATCCGGACCGAGTTGAGCGTCACATCTCCGAGGGCGTGATTGATGACGAGGGCCCCGTCACGCACCGCTGCATCGACAGTCAGGGCCTTCGTGCCCACCTGTGTCAATGACAAAGAGCCTGGTTCCAGTGTGGTCAGATTGACTGAATTGACATCGGTCACCAGTGTGGGGATGGAATCGCCCTGAATCGTCAGCTGGTTGCCTTTGATAAATCCGGCGGTACCTGTGACGACGCCCTGAGCTGTGAGGGTGAGGCTGCCCTGCTCGCTTGCCGTCATGTTCTGAATGTAGAGATGAGCCTTGCGGGTCGGGTCGGGTGACTGGGCCTTCAGGGTGACGCTGTTGGCAGCCGATGAACCAAGAGCTTCGACCTTGACGGCAGTCAAAGTACCAAGCGAGGTAATGTTGATCGGTCCGTTGACCGCAGTCACATTGGCAGTCAGTGCCTGCAGGTTCGTGAGGGTGATGCCTCCAGCGCTGGTGGTGGCAAAATCAACTTCCGGAGTATTCGTACGAACATCAATTCCACTCGCTGCCCGAACATAAATCAGATCCGCCGTGATGCTTTCACCGGGCCCATGAGTGACGGCACCGGCTGGCGAGATCAGTGACACCTGAGCATCAGCTGTGATGAGGGAATTGACGAGGGAGATTGAGCCACTTCCGGAGCCGGAACGCAGCAGGATCGTGGAATCAGGGTTTTCCGTGAGAAGTTCGGCATAGAAGGTGCCAATCACGGAGCCTGTTCCGGCAGCGCTCTGCCCAGAGCGGACGTCGATCAGGTTGCCAGCGGCGATCCTGCCGTCGAGCGTGACCGTTGAGCCGCTGGTGACCAGCATTTCGTCAGCGGCCTTAAATGAACCACTGAGTGTCACCGCCGCTGGAGAATTCACGACGACGCGGCCGCCGCCGGAGCCTGTTCCTGCGGACTGGATAACGGACGACTCGCCGACCGTAAGGCTGCCGGTGGAAGTCAGTGTGACGAGCTGCGGTGACTGGAGGAATGCCGGAGCAGCGATGGCCTCTGCTGAACTGGTGGTACCAGGCTGGCTTCCGTTGATGGAGAGGTTGCCGCTGGCAGTGACAGTCAGATCGCCGGCGAGTGCCTGCAGGCGACCGCCGACGGTGATACCCCCGCGCGAGGTGATAACTACGTCCTGTCCGGCCTGGACGGCATCAACAAGGAACTGGCCAAACGGCATCTCTTCCGTACTGGCTATACGAGCGGGTTTAAGCACTGTCTGCGGGGTCAGAATTTCTTCGGTGCCCCATTTGGTGATGAACTTCTGCTGGACGACCTTGGCATCGACGGTCACGGTTTCGTAGCGGGGCCGCTTTCCGTAGATGTCGTGTGAGAGACTGACCCATTGGTAGAAATAGCGGGACCGAGTGTCATAGATATCGCTCCACTTCGACTTCCAGTGCATGTCCCAGTCGACACGGGGTTCGAGGATGTCGTGGCGTTCGTCAAAATACTGATAAATCTTTGCCGACCTGATCCAATCGTTTTTAAATTCCGTGTCGGAACCCAATGTCCATTTGTCTCCCTGAAAGTTTGTCTGGCCCCACGTTTCGACCTTCAATCCACCTGGAAACGACCAGGAACTTATTGTCCCGTTCCATTTCGCCAGGCCTCGGTCGAATCCAGACAGGTCAGGGTAGGAGCCGTCGGCCGAACCTGCGGGAATCGCAATCGGGTCAGTGTTGAACATGGCTTCGTTAAAGCCTAGCTTCAACAAGGAACCACCGAAATCGCCATCCTGCCAGAAAGTTACCATAAGGTCGCCTTCCTGAAGATAGCCTTTTTTCTCCCAGTAGCCTCCGACCCATTGTCTCATTAGCTGATCATAAACAGTTGCAGTATCTGTCGTTTGTATGTAGCCAGACGGTGCGTTGACAGGAATGTTATTGACCTCAGTACCCTGATTCCACGTTGCTGTGCCGTTCTCCACACTCCAGTACCAGGGCGGTGTCTGGTTGGCCGATACCGATCGGCTGTATTCAACTTCTCGCCCGTCATTTATCGAGTACTGACGCACTCCAGCCTTGACATACGAGACATCCCAGCGAGCACCGCTCGGGGTGGGGTCGGCGTCGACGGCTGGGTAGACGCGGCCAGTTTCCGGATTCGTGTAAGTTGTGGCGTTGAATGTCGTGCGGTCCTGCCTGTAGATGACATCCGCGTTATTGCGGTACCTGCCGACGTTTTCCTGCCAGTGCTGCGGACTGCCCTGACTAACAACGCGCAGCACGTCTTCGTTTGCTCCGCGAGGCATGCGAATGGCTTTGCCTTCCCAGCCGGCCACATCGATTGAGTAGGTAACGATGGGGTTGTTTGCCCACGCCGGCGTCCACGCGGACTGCGTAACATTGCCGTCAAGGGTGCGAATGGTGCGAGCGTTGCTGTAGCTGAAATCGTAGAGTGGCAGGTAGCCCAGTGTTCGCAGGACTGCAAGCCGCTGCTGGTCAGTCAGCTGACTGAACGTCCGGTAGGACATTGAGCGGTAGTCGGACGAGGGCACGTCGTAGACACCGAAGGAGCTCCAGGCAATCTGATTGTTAAAGTAGTCAATGCCCTCGATGAAGTATTCACGGATCTGTTGGCCGCCTGGTGCATTTACGTTGTAATAGGCATCCTGGGTCAGCGCCACGTCCATGACGTTGTAGTACCGACCGACAATGAACGTATCGGCTGCCACTTCACGCTGCTCGGTTGTTTTGACGAATGTGACTTCGGGTACCTGAATGACACCGAGATCGATTTTGTTGTAGCCCGTCACGGTGTAGATGGTCTGAGGCGCCGTGGAGACGACGGGACGTGGGCGAACCGCGGTACCAGAGGCGAGGTCTGTGGCAGACTGAACTGTGAAGTCTCCGCCGGAATTCAATCGCACAGTACCGGTGGCCTGCAGTGAGCCGCTGCCAAGGATGTCGAGGGCGCCGCCGCTTAGCTCAGCGGCGCTGATTGAGCCACTTTCCAGCAGTGCCTGCGACCACGTGGCATTGACACCCGAGTTGATGTGAATTGTGGCTGGGCAGACGACAAGACCGCCGACGGTGACAGATCGAACGCCGTTAATAACGATTCCGCCGGCAGTGCTGCGGACAAGACCGGATGTGTCGACATCGTTGGCCAGCAGCGAAACCAGATCCTGTGCCTGTACGACCGCGGCGGGCAGATCACCAAAGGCTGCGTCGATGTACAGCAGATTTGCGGCCTTCAGTCGGATGTCACCGCCGGTGCCGCGGGCCCTGACGGAACCACCTGCAAGCACGTTGACGGCTTTGCCGGTTACAGTCACCAGTCCAGCCGCTTCAACTCGATCTTCCACGGTGACACTGCTGCCGGTGGAGGTCAGAGTCACTGTTTCCGAGAGGGCTCGGATCGTGGCGCCATCAGCCATGATGGCGCCAATGGCCCCACGCAGCAGCAGCGAGTCGGCAGCGCTCAGGCTGATGGTACCACCGCTGCCTGTGCGAATCTCGCCTCCGGACAGGCGGACAGGCTGACCACCCGCGACTGGCGCTCCCGGCGGCACAGTGATGACTTCACCGGTCTCATTGACAAACTGTCCGGAAGAGTTGATCAGCCAGCCGTCGCTGTCAATCAGCCGGTCATTCTCGTCGATCAGTCGACCACTACTGTCAGTCTTCAGGATCAGCGGCATCACCAGAATGCCGACTCCGGTCACATCCAAACCGGCCGCGATAGTCACCGAGGACTGTGCATCAACAAGGCCGTTGATCCGTGCCTGGCTGCCGGCTGAGACGGACAACCGGGAGGCGGGGCCTAGTGACTGCAGAAAGCCATTGAGCTGCAGGTCCGTGCCAACTTCAAGGCGTAGATTTCCGGAGTCGGTAGTCTCGATGGACTGCTCCCCGGAGGGATCAGCCTTGATGCTGCTGGTCTCGCTGATGGCAACCACATCGCCGGTTTTGATCAGCACTGAGCCTGTTGCGATCAGGTTTCCGCCGCTGGTTGTAAGAGCCCCCTGAGCATTGACCCCCGGTCCGCCCATAGTCAGGCTTCCGGAGATGTCGAGTGTCAAGGCACCAGCCGGCAGCCAGACCGGTTTCGCAGATTCACCGGGCAATGCGCCGCCGTAGATGGTTCCGATCAGCTGCACGTCTCCAGCCGTGATCAGCAGTGTTGCCGCTTCCTTTGCGCCGAAGATGGCGGATCCGGCATTGACGGTCAGCAGACCACCGACATCAATCTGCAGATCCGGTGCACTGATCACAGCCCCAAGTTGCTGCAATTTGCCGTTTGGCAGAGTCTCCGTTCGGCCCATCGTGAGGGAATCAGCAGCGTGGAAGGCCAGCCTCTGGCCAGGTCCGCTGACCACAAGCCGTTGGTTGTAAATCGTGATATCGGTAGCATCGACCAGCAACGAACCTGCGAGGTTAAAGTCGGAGTGCAGCAGTGCGTGCCCAGCGATATCAATAAGAATTTCATAGTCCGTGAGGGACGGAGTTGCTGCCGTACTCTTCACAACACCAGCGATTTCGACATTGTTACCAAGGAAGTTAATTCTCGCGGATGTCTCAATACGGCCGGACTCTTCAGCAATCAGCAGGTCGCCGGTTGTCGACTGCAGCTCAACCAGTGACAGGTTGGTACTGCCTGGCCCGACAACACTGTCGATCACCACGTCATTAACGCCACTGATACGGATGATTCCGCCACTGAGGGTGCGAATTTCGCTGGTTCCTCGTGTGCGAATGCTTTCGGTTCCACGGCGAACCACAGATCCGGCAGAAACGATCACGTTTCGTCCGGCTTCGAGAGAACCGCGCAGGTCGATGGATTCGGCTGCGGTGATGATCACGTCAGAGGTTGCCCCACGAGCAATTACGTCGCCCTTGAGTACCGTGCGGGCATTCGGACTGAGCGTAATCGAGCCGGAGAGCGTTTCCAGCAATCCTGTCACTTCCAGATCGACCCACTGCGTGTCGTCATTCGAGCCTGGATCGGAAGCACCGCTGAACAGGTTGATCGCTTTGTGTGCCAGCACTTTGCCGCCGATGTAGAGTTTCCCATTCGGCCCCGCCGGAGCTCCAATATTCACCACCGAGTTTTCCAGTGGTGCATACAGAACGTATGGCAGGGACGAGTCGATATTGGAGGACGTCATTGTCCATCCCAGCAGAGCGGCATTCTGGCTGGTGTTCAGCAGTCGATGAGGATAGGCACTGCGGAGGGTAATCTGTGAGTTGCGAAGCGAGGCCACGAGGTCCGGGTCATTCGGAGCCGGCGTCCACATACTGCCCACGGGGTGACTCAGATTGTCTGAATGGGTCACCGTCCACTGAGCTTCATTGATGGCCTTCTGAATGTCAGCCAGCAGGTCCTGAATGGCCGTGTTATCAGCCGTGACCGAAGCAGGAATTGCCACAGCGGCCTGAATCTCAAAGTCGATCTTATCGACCCATAGATTGAGGGTCACGCTGGACGTGAGTTTGCCATCGGCGCGAGCGGGGAAGGCATCGGCAACGATCTGGTGCGCGTAGGCCGGGGCCAGAATTGTGATTGGGCCGGGAGCGTTCAGGTTGATCTGGCTGTCCGGTCGCCACGTGCTCATCTGCACCGAGCCCTGAAGCACAATACCGCTACCGGACCACAGCTTGCCGGGCTCGACTGGATCAGCGCCACCAATCAGATCGATGCGTTTCCCCGCCTGGACGTCGAGTCCGATCATGATCTGGTTGTCGGCTTCAATCCGCAGAGTGGAATCGCCACCGGCGGTTGAGGCTCTGCGGCCGAGGTACTGACCGGATGAGTCGAAGACCCGTTCGATCGTACCACCAGAGAGCACGAATCCGAGGATTTCAGTGTCACCTGTGGAATCAATCGAGATGGATGCGGCGGGATTGACCGCCATGACTTCTGAGGCGGCCGAGATTCTGACACCGACACCGGCTGGGTTTTCACCGCCCGTGATCGAGATGGAGTCATTGGTGCGGAGGTATCCGCCGGTTTCTCTGAGTTGGCCGTCCGCGGTCATGGCCTGACCTCCGACCCACGCCTGGCCGCCGAAGTCCAGCACGATGCGTGATTTTTCCGGGGACCAGGTGTAGCTTTCCCCGATTCGCTCGCCCTGAGCGTTGAACTGCTGCTGCATCGTACCACCGGACAGGATGTTGCCGGTGATCTGCAGATCAGTGGGGCCCTGAAGTGTAACGGTTCCGCCGGAGTTATCAGAAGTTAGGCCGGCTGCAGAAGCTCCGCCGACGGTCGTTACGTGGACACTGAGTCGATCATCGTCGGCTGCTGCGACGCCACCAGTGATGGTGACGGATTTGGCGGCGGCGACTGCGGAATCGACGAGGACCTGCTGTCCGGCCGTAATCACCACTGTGGAATCCGGACCGCTCCAGGTAACTCCCGTTTCACCGATCACGCCACCGGCCACTACGGGACCGGTGATGTCCACGTCTTTTGAACCACGGATCGTGATGGATGTTCCGGCGCCGCGGGTATTAACAAGTGAAGTGTCAGCGATGTAAACGCTGGAACCGCCGATGCCGGCACCTCCCAGATCGGTACCATCGAGCTTCAAACCACCGAAGAGGCGGGCATCGCCGGAGATCTCAGCGGCACCTTCCCAGTAGATCCAGCGATCTGACTGCAGCGTCAGATCCGATCCCGCACCGGGAAGATTGAAGTTCCCGCGCACGATCACATCGTCTGCAGCCGAGAGAGAAATGGTGCGGTCCGGCTGCATGACAGTCAACGTGCCCGTGACGAGGAAGCTGAAGCCGCGTTGTCCAGTCAGGTAGTGCGGCTGCAGCACACGCAGTTCATCCGGAATACCGTTTCCATCCGGATCGTACAGGTAAAGCACATAGCGATGTCCAGCATCGTCGGTCGCCAACCAGCGACTGTCAGTCTTCAGCTCTGTGACAATGACAGTCTCCGTCAGATCCAGCTTTGCGGTGGCGAACACAGGCCGCAGGTCTTCAGGGAAAGTCAGTTGCTTCAGACTGTTGATGCGATTGGCCACTGGCTGAGTGGAGGCCAGTACGCGGCCGGGCAGCGTGTCGAAATACTCCTGGTGGCTGAAGTTCTTCAACCCAGCGTTCAGAGTCATGCTGGAGGAGGCCGTCACACTGCCTGCCAACCACATTTCACTGGGTGATGTCAGGGTGATGGTGGAGTTCTGTCCGAGGATCTCGGGAATCGGTGTGGAGCCGACCACGTTGAAGCGCACACCAGCCATGACGGCGCTGCCCGAATCAACCCAGAGCCATGTGCCGCCTGTGGCCGTAATCGAGCTGCCTGCTCCCGGAGCGGTCAGAATTCCGCCTTCGAGGTTGCGTACGGCCAGAGTTGCATCGATCATCAGTTTGGAACCGGCGCCGAGAGCCTCAATTGTGCCGGAGTTACGGACTGTACCGACCGCATCAATGTCGATGATGCTGGCGGCTCCCGTGGTCTGTACAAGGGCCGTGATGTCTGTATTCACACTATTGACACCATCGCTGAACCCAGCCAGCGATCCCTGACCGGTGGACGATGTGACGTCGATATCCACCAGCGAATGGGCTTTAATCCAGCCGCTGATCTGCAGCTGTTCGCCGACAAGCAATTCCACCTGGCTGCCGGTGAGTCCGGAGTCTGGCTCACCCATGGGGACATGAACATTGCGGGACTGGATTTCGACAAGTCGGGATTCCAGTCGCAGCAGATCATTGGGGGCTTCCACGGCGCCGACGATGTTGATTCGGTCTGCGAGGAAGAGAGTGGGATTCCGCAGCGTTGCGTTCACCACTCGCGCTTCTTTGGTGAACTTGACCTGGGTCTGATCCTGTGCATCACCAACATACATCAGCACACCCGGGCTGCTGTGGCCGATGGTGACTTTGGTGAAGTTGTCGTCAATGGCAGCGAGATCGACCATGCTGAGGTCCATCGCCCCGTTGTCCCCGGTGCCGGCGGTGCGGTCTGCTCCTGCATAATTTTCACCGGCACTGCCGATGTTGTAGTTCCGTGTGCTGGTCTGCGAGACAATGACCAGTGTACCCGTGCCGGAAACCATGTTTTCGCCGGAGTGAAAATCGATATCATCCGCCACGATTTTGATGGGCTTTCCGGCACCACCAGCGAGGATCATGCCTTCGGTAAGTTCGAGGGTGGAATCGAGTCCCTGCAGGTCAATATCCACAAGCCCGGTAGCTGTTTTCAGGCCATGACCAACGAGCTCGAGACTGTTCAGTTCGCGAATGACGATGTCACCTGCATTAGAAGACGCTGTGACGTTGACCGACAACGCGGCCAGCTCGGAATTGAAGATCCCGGTAAGCTTCTGAGTTTGAATCCGCAGGGTTCCCTCGGGGATCCGCAGCGCGGCGCCACTGATATTCAGATCCGTGCTGGTAATCTGGAAATCGATGCTGCCGAAATCCATCGATGCCGGGGTTGCTGTCGTGACGATCGTCCTGGGTGATGTGTCGGTGAACCGAATCATGTCTGTGGCATCATCAAACTCGAGAGACACCACGGCGCCCGTGAAGCTGTGATTCTTCATCAGCAGTGGTACGCCCTCAGACGGTCCCACAATATCGACCTCGTCGATCCCGCCACCCCCATACACCTGCAGCTGCACCGGTCCATCGGCAATCGTGATGCTGACTCGGTCATTTCCCTCACCCCCATCAATGTGATCACTGCCACCCGTGGACGAAATTCGGTCATTACCGCCACCGGCGTCGACGAGGTCCATACCCATGCCGACGTTAATCACATCATCTCCGCCGCCGGAGAAAATTCGGTTGTTACCATTACCACTGGTGATGACATCATCGCCATCACCGGAGCGAATCAGATTATTGCCGTCTCCGACGACAATCACATTATTGCCCGCCCCCGCGTCGATGATGTTACTTCCGGCACCGGCTGTGATCTGATCATTATCATCTTCGCTATAGACTTTTTTGTCGTCTCCCCCGTAGATTTCGTTGTTGCCGCTACCTACCGTGATTTGATCATTCCCGGATCCACCCTCGATATAATTGTCTCCATCAAGTCCTGTCAGGATATCGTCGCCTTTAAGTCCGTAGAGGCGGTTATTTCCGGATCCTCCGTCAATCCTGTCGTTGCCCGCTCCTCCGTAGATTTCGTCATTTCCGGCGTCACCATAGGCCTTAACGTTTCCTTTTCCCGTGAGGTACAGCTTGTCGTTGTCCGCTCCGCCTTGGACGTCCGTGTCAATCTGAACATCAGGCGCGATGTAAAGGAAGTCCTTGCCTTCTCCGAAATCAGGCACGCTGATGTTTGTGATGCCGCTGTATGTCTCGTCAACACCCATTGAGGAGACGACAATTTCGCCGGGATTTTTGCCAGCTCTGATGTTGTAAGATTCGTTCGTAACATCAACGTAGTCTTCTCCGCGTCGATAACCGTCCGGCCCCACATTCAGTACAAGGGTACTGCCCTCCTTGCGGGCGATCTTCGGGGGAGGCCCCCAGCTCCAGGCTACGCTGCCGCTCGCGGTAAATCCCGCAACGGTGACTTCCAGTTCTGCAGCCGCGCTGGTTTCGGTGATCTCGAAATTCGCCCTCAGAGCAGCCAGAGTGAACTGAATCTCGAATAACCCGAAATCCATGGCAAAGTCTACGCCGCCGTAGATCCAGCCCTTGAACGAATGATTCGAAAGCTTAACGCCAACTCCACCATATAGCTTGAACGGCCCCATCGAAATCCCGATGTCGATCGAACCTTCGATCAGGAAATCGCCGTTGGACTTTACGTATCCATTGATGTTCACGTCGATGAAGTTGAAGAAGTTGAGTTTCAGATCCTTCAGTTCGATCGCGAAGATTCCGTTTTCGGCGCCCATGATTACGGAGCCGCTGAGCTCAAAGCCCAGCACCCTGATGGTAGCGCCGATCAGGATCTGGCACGTTGCCGGTTCAATCGTTCGACCGTTGATGGTGACAGGAGCATTTCCTGTGTTCACCTCCAGTTCAAAGTCTCCCTGAATCGTCACAGCGGGAATGGAAATATTTCCAACACCGATATCCGTGTAGGCGGCGAAATGACCGTCGCGGATCTGGGCGCCGCCTGCAACGGTGAGCGCATCAAAGCCGGCAAGGTCAAGCACGCCGTCAAATTCAAGATCGAATCCTCCGTTGACCCACGCCAGCTCGACGCGCCCCTTGATCTCGAAGACATTTGCGATGACGATACTACCACCAAGCAGCAGGTGTACCGACTGTCCCGGTAGTTCGACGTCCTTGAAGCCTCTCACCTGACCAGTGGTTTTGTTAATATCGAGCGTGCGTACGGTGGCCGGGGAAGAACCTGTATTGAATTCAAACTGGAACTGCCCCCGGAGATCAACACCAGCCCCCTGAAGGCCAGCCTGCATAGCGATGCTCAATGCCCCAGCAGCCCCGGCTTCACCAAACTGGAGACTACCGGAGAGGCCAGCCGAGCCGAAGGGCCCAAGCGCGATGGTAGCGCCGACAAACAGCTCCACTTTGGTCGTCGTGATCTCAAAGCGGAATTGCCCCTGAATCTCGACCAGACTCAGGAGTTCCAGGGTACCGGTGCCCATCGCCACGACATAGAAGCCCGGTGCTCCCTGGCTCCCGTCGAATTTCGGTGGTCCGGCAGGTACGGTAAAGGACGTCTTATCCGTGAGTGCCCGCATTGACTCCGGTACCACATATGTGACGTCCCTGCCGGACGTGTTCATTGCCAGGTCAAGGTTGACATCCAGTGATACGCCCGGCACTGCCGCATCCACCGTCGCGTCGACTCGCATCGCGAAATCGGTGCCATGCCAGTAGAGTAGCCCTGTGATGTCAAGCTTGAGCAGATCAACGTCAAACGGGCCGAAGTACGCAGATGCATTGACATAGGCCAGAAGTGTCGGTCCGGTTGGCGTCACTTGGGCATTGAACTCAAACACCCCGGAGACCCTCGCAACGCTGCTGATTTCCGCCTTGCCTGCAGCGAAGATGCGGAAGGTGCGAGGTGCGATCGATGCGGTTTCCTTTTCGGTGGACACCTTGTTCTGGTTGAAGTCATACTTATAGCGAGTGACGGATGCGGCGGTTGAGCGGGTGTTGAGTTCCAGCTGTGCAGCGGCCTTCAGGCTGGCCGGACCGATTTCCATCGTGGCCACGATCTGCAGGGAGCCGAGGACACCAGAGGAATCGATGATCAGAGTGCCGTTGACTGCACGGCCCCCGATCGGCCCAACGGACAGCAGCGCGTCAATGTCGAGTCGAACCTGGGTGGTGCTGACTTCGAACCGGAAGTAGCCATCGAGTTCGAACACGGACGCGATCTTGAGGTTGCCTTCGAGCTCAGCGACGAGGTAGGCGCCCGCGGGGCCTTCACTGCCATCGCGCTGCGGAGGTCCTGCGGGGACAATCAGGCTTTTGCCGTTGGGATTGCCGGTTGAAGCAGGCAGTTTTGCTTTGAAGTCGTCGGGGATGTATGCCAGCAGATTGGGCGAAATTGGCACTTCCTGTGCCTCGCCGGTGGTATTCAATGTCAGGCGTCCACCAACACTGAAACTGAAATACTCCGCCAGCGGCCCTGGCAGTCCGGCCGCCGTCTTGAGCTGGATGTCCATGGCAAGCCCGGCATCGGTAATGCTGAGCACGCCGAGGGCATCGAAGTCCAGCAATCTGACGTCTGCCGGGCCTATTTCCACATCGGCTTTGAGGAAAGCCTTCAAGCCCTGGGTACCGACTTCGATACTGAATGCCCCGCTGGCTCGGGCCAACTGCATGCCGGTTGGAGGGCCCTCTTCGAACGTCGGCACATGCAACTCGAGAATCCCACCGGCCTCGATACGGAACATTTCCCTCTGCAGTTGGTAGGTTTTTGTCAGATCGGCGCCGCCGGGCCCCTGCCCCTTGAGCGTGATCGTCTCTGTTTTCGGCTGAGAGCTGGAGTTGAACTGCAGCGTGGCTTCAAGGTCCGCATGAATTCCGAGAGGCTGAAGCTTCTCAAAGTTGGTCTCAAGGCTCGCGACGCCCCAGAATTCCGAGGTGCCATCCGGATTGGTCGCAAAGACGACCCGCCCCGAAGTTGCAGCGATCGTGCCAAGGTAGATCACCTGAGCGTGTCCGCCGAAGTCCAGAGTCGCGCGCCCGGTTTGTGCACGCAGCACGGCCCAACCGTAGACACCGTAGATCACGGAGTAGTCATCCGCGACAAACGGAAGCCGCTGTTCGAAAGAACCGGAAACGGATAGCTCGAAGGTATCGGCGGAACGGAACGTCCGGAAGGACTCTGTGGACTGCGCGGATGGATTACCGGCCTCATCGGTCCACGAATCAGCAATGAACTGCACGTAGACGAGTCCGGAGTCGGGGAGTGTGCCCGAGTAGCGGAATCTCCACGTGTCAGTTGTTCCGGTGACGAGCGTTGCGAGGCCGTCCACGCTAACTCCGGGAATCGGCACATATTCGCCATTGGTATCTTTGGTGACGATGCGAATTTCGGCATCGGCATCGGTGACGGTGCTGGCGAGCACATTTGAGCTGAAGCGGGAGGGCAGCTTGACGTCAATGCTGTTCCTTGCCGCCAGTTCAGACGCGGAAACCCGTTCACCCGGTTGCGGATCAACCAGCGTACCCGTCAGCTGTGCGAGCTGCCAGGTTCTGGTCGTGGCAACGTTGGACAGCCCTTCGCTGTCTGCAAACGCTCCGGTCGGGAACGTCAATGTGACCGGTCCGACCTTGAATTCTCCGCTGAAGTGATAGCGGAACGTATCGGGACCGACCTGTTCGACACTGGTCAGCGCTGCGGTACCCCGGCCCGCTCCGCTCAGCGAAAATTCATTTGCTGCGTCCAGAATCGTGGTTGCGTCGATGGTGTTACCGGAGGCGGGTTTGAATTGAATTTCAAACCACTGCTGACTATTCAGCAGCTCGACGGACGAAGGGGTGGAGTTTTCCGGAAACACCGGATGAGCAGTTGCCCCATCGACGCGCAGAGGTATTGACGTGGTGACATTCGCATTGCCGGCGGAGTCAGTGAACGTGCCTTCGCTGAAGACTAACTGCACGATTCCGGTCTTGAACTGACCAGTGAAAGAATATCGCCAGGTGCCATCTTCAAGTTTGACGGGTGTCCCATCGATCGTGACGCCGGAGGCCGCTGACCCGGTCAGGGTGAATTCGGGATCGGCATCGGTCAGTGAGGATTCGTCGATGGTGGAATTGAGACCTGGAGTGAAGCTGAGGTCCAGATAACCGCGAGTATTCAGGTCTTTGACATCCTGTGCTGGTCCGGAGAGAGCAGCCACAGCACCGGTGACCGTGAACGATCCGGTGCTGGCCGTGTTCAGATTCTGTTTCTGGTCAGCGAATGAACCGGCAATGATCGCAAAATCAACCTGCCCCAATCCAAATGTACCAGTGAACGGATAGCGATATTCATAGTCATTCTCGGTGGACTTCGTAGGAACACCGAGAGTGATACCCTGAGCAGCCATTCCGGAGAGTGTGAATTCGGGATCGGCATCAAGGACGGTGGCGGCATCAATCGAACCACCGCCTACTGGCTTGAAATATACAGAGATGGTCTTGTCCGTGTTGAGAGCCACACGATCGACAGTGCCGCCACCAGCGGGTGCTGCAAACACCGCGGATGGTGCCGACACGAAGATTTTTTCTGTTCTGGCGACATTGGTATTGGACGAGTTATCGGCCCAGGTCCCGGCAAGGAATCGCACCTGATATTCACCTGTCTGGGGAGTGAATCCAGATGGCAGGGCATAGCGAAACTTGTTGACTTCCTTGAATCCTTCCGGCTGTGTGGGCACCGCCGCCACGGTGACTTTGGAACCATCCGGTCCCAACAGTTCCAGCTCAGCGGCCGCATCGAGGATCGTCTCTGTGTTCAGAGTTTTTTCGGCACCGGCGGCGAAGGCAACATCGATCCATGGGTTGTTTGTCCATTCGGCCACCCCGATTTGACTGCCCGCTGCCGGGAAGATCGACGCTGAAACGGGCTTACCGGACTCGGCCACCGGCAGACCAGTGTCATTTTCCTGAACAGTTCCATCTGCCTTGAGGTACTTTGTCTCGATCTTTCCTTTGATTGTGTACAACGTCACCTGATCGGGGAAGTCGGCGAGCAGCAGGATTTTGGCGTTGCCCTGACTGACCTGGGACAGGTCGGCGTAGAGTTTTGCGGACGTTGTCAGCAGCCCATAGAAAAAGACCAGCTTACCCCCGGCCATGAAGCGTCCCTGGGTATCAAGCTTGAACGAAATAGTGCCCTTCAGCGTGTAGTTTGCGTAAGTGGAATAAATATCTGCACTGCCGGAAATCAGCATGGGCGAGGTAAAGGCGGCAACAAACCCCGATTTGTTTGGATTGGCCTTGATTTCCTTGTACTGCTTTACCACCTGATCCTGTGTGGACGTGAGCCATTGTCCTGCATCCACGACTTTGGAGACATTAAAGGCAGAGCCACGCAGTTCTTCAGGCTCGCTGATGGCGGGCAGCGTCTTGAAGAACTCCACGCCGGCTGCAAAGTTATTCAGCGTCAGCCCGGACACGGGATCGAGTACAATTCCGGTCGGCGAACTGGCTGTGATCATCACACTCAGAGGGCCAAGATCCGAGAGTGCCAGCTTGATGGCAGCACCGCCCACTCCTGGCATCTCAAACCCGCCTTCAAGCCCCACGAAAAACACGCGGTCAACAACGGGTGTGGATGATCCGGACGGAATCCGATTTCCGTTCGCATCCATGTTCATAATGCCACCCAACAGGCTGCCGCTGACACGGCCTCCGAACATGTCTCCATTGACTGACACACTGAACGCACCGATTCCCGTGATGGGAAACTTGCCTTCGGCAAGCAGGGTGGGTTCGATCACGATCTCACTCACAGCACCGGACACGTTGAAGGGCAGGTTGTAGAGCCCAACCACCGAGGCCGACATGGTCAGTTTGAAATCTTCCGGTCTGTTGTTGATATCGTCCCACGCCACTCCCAGAGTTGTGATTTGAATGGGCATCCACGAGGGCCATTTGAGAGCCTCCGGATCGGCAGCATCCAGACTGACAACCACGCCGAATCCAGGCTTCGTCACAAACTTTCCGTCCCCGCGGATGGCGAACTTCCGCATCTCTCCGCCGACGCTGAGCTTGCCAATCTTCAGCGAGGCGCTGATGGAATCAAACGATACAACTTCCTCGGTCGCTGATGCATCAGGATCAATTTTAACGTTTTGAGCATTAACGGTGAGGAACTTGTTGAATTTGAGCATGAGCTTGTCGGCTTCAACCTTAAAGCCCTTGAACTTACCATCATCAAACTCTGCCGTCGCCCTGAACGCCTCTGTGTCAGCGTCACCACTGTCCTCCACTTTGGCCGTGTAGGCCTTTCCGGGAAACAGCGATGCATTGCCGGTTGCGATGAAGAAGCTGCCATCAAAATTCACCTGACCGCCGAATGTCGCACCAAAATCCGTAATCCCGATAGTGACACTGTCCATTTCGAGGGCAGTTCCCAGCGTGGTCTTACCCGTCTTTGTGATACTTGCTTCCCCAAGGTGGAAGCTGTTGTTCCTCACGGACAGTCGTGACATGGAGCCACTGAGGTTGACCTTTGGAATCGTGATGGAAGCCGTCTCCACAGACACAATCTCGCGCTCATTGAACGCCTGCTGCTCCGCAGGTGATTCTATGCCATCGCCGTTCGTATCAATTTGAGGATCGACAGACACCTTAATTCCAGTGGCATCCACCGTGAGCACACTCGGAATGCTCAGTTTGAGCGAAGCAACGTCCAGACTGAATTTCCCGGTCGTTCCACCACCGCGGATTTTGGATTCCCCGCTGGATCCGAGGATCGCAGGGATATTCAGGTCGACACCGACGTCAAAAGTTGCCTGAATTCCGGTGAGAACCAATGAAAAACCAGACTTCGAGCGCTGAGCATCTGTACCCAGGTTCAACGCCCCACTGTCTGCGCCCAGTCCGATGGTCACCACGACACTCGCCGTATCCGGCAGTCCGCCTCCGACCTTTGGCTTCAGCTTGAACTGCAGATCCTCAATGCTGATTCGCGGGCCACTGATGGACATCGGACCACGCTTGATGCTGGAAGACGGACTGGCACTCCCCGCCCCATCTCGCACGTTTGCAGTCAATACCGCCGAGGGGGCTGACAATCCGTCCGTTGTCGTCCAGCTCCCTGAGGAAAACTGCAGCAGCAGACTGCCGGATTTGAACGCCGGTTCACTATTGGTCTCGTCGGAATCCCTGAAGTAATACCGGTAGCGACTGTCAGACATCTTTTCGACACGGTCGAAAACGGCTTCGCCAATGGCTGAACCGGAAATCGTGAATTCAGGGCTGCTGTCCAGAATCGAAGTGGAATCGACAGAGCGACCGGCAGGAGCGTAGTACGTAATGTCGATGTAGCCCTGACGATTCAGGATCGACGCATCCGTGGTGCCACCGAAAATACTCGTAAACGCAACTCCGGCGTTCGAGCTGTCAACCCCACCAGACCAGTGACCGCCAAAACTGCCGGCCCCGTTGCCTTCAATCGGCTCGCTAAAGTCCGGCATCTCACCTGCGGACAGCGGAATGGACAGCGCGTAGAACTCCAACGACTGAAGACCCAGATCGACGACGCGGAAACCGTCTTCAGGTGAGACCACGAACCGCCCAGCACCGCTGACGCTGAAGACCTTATCATTCCCCTGATTGACCTTCAGTGAGAGCTCCGGAACGTTCAGCACCACGTTCCCCGACTGCGTGCGGACGGCAGACAGCGTCCCGGAGACCTCAAACACGCCCGCCGCCGAAATTGTGACGTCACCACGGAATTCCTGTACATCCGTCGCATCCGGAAAATCGATCGCAACCGGTGTGCCGTTGACATCCACAATTTCATTGACACTGCTACCCGTGTTGTTGCGGCGAACAGACATATCGGTAGCAGTCAAAGTCAGTCCTGGCAGCCCGACCATCGCCGCATTTCCGGTCGCCGAAAATGCATATTTGCCCTTCGATGCCGTCTTCGTGTAAAGGAGCATACCGAGGTTGGCATCTGTTACTGAAATCCCAAGGTCGTCGGACGTGTCGGCCGTGTCTGCTCCACGCCCCAGAAACACATCAATGTTTGCCGCACCAATCAGCAGTCCATTGCCGTCCGCAGTATCGGCAATAGAGAAGTCACCGGAGAAGTCCACAAAGCCACCAACGCTCACGCTGAGTGACCCGCTGCGGCGCGTGAGATCTGCCGCCTGATTGATCGTTCGAGTGACTGTACCGATCGTCACCGTCTGATGAATCGCCTGACCCGTAGTGTTCTTCTCAAATCTCAGGTCCCCGGAAATGCTCAGGTTACTGACTCCCACGACATCCACCGATCCGGAGGCAT
>JALQWE010000141.1 GCA_023258825.1 Planctomycetaceae bacterium
AGTTGACGACTTCGCCGTTGATGAACTGAAAGGTGGTTTGCCCACCGGCACCCATGGAACCGACATTCACGGAGACACGGCAGGGCTTGCTCCAGTTGGGCATGGCTTTTTTCAGCCAGTAGATTGCCAGCGTTTTTCGCTGGTGTTCTGCGGCAAGCCCGACCTGTCGGGCGACATCGGCGTTTTCAGCGACGACGATGAAGTTGGCTGTTTCGAAGCGTTCTGCGGCGAACGTGCAGGAGCAGACTGCAATCCATGAAAGCAGCACGCAGGTGCTGAAACGCCATGTCCGAGCTTCCATGCTCTGTCCTTGCCGCTGTGTAACGTGCTGCATCGATCAGCAGGGTGATCACTAGCTTGTTGAGGCGCGCGTGAGACCGTGCGATCGGGGAGCAAGTGCTGAGAAATCCCTTCTCGGCGAAGACTTGCTCTGATGAGAGTTCATGGGCAGCAAATACTGATCCATGACTTCCTGCAGGTTGTCGTTTTTGTCGTAAGTTATTTGCTGGTTGATGTTTGTGGTGATTCGTTTTTTCGGGAACCCGAAGTCGCTACGGCAATCAACCGGCAATTTTTGCAGATGTTACAGGAAACAGCGGATCGGGATCCAGAGGACTTTGCCAAAAGCCGGCAGGCTGGCGTTGACGTGTGGCGGAGGTGGGCTGGGATGGGGAGACGGCGGCATACGAGGGGCTTGTTTTAAGCACAGAGGACGCAGAGGACACAGAGATTCTGATGCGAAACGTGGAGAATTCAGCACTGCTGGCGACGGGATTGGTGGTGAACGTGCTTTGGCGTTTTTTTGCTGTTTCGGCGGAGCGGCGCGATTTTCCCACCGAGCAGTCGACCCGGTGCTGGCCGGTGTGCTGGAAAGCCCGGGAGGCACGTTTCGGCGGAGCGAAACGCGACTATCTTGTGGTTTAGTCCGTTTCGTCCTCCGAGGGCTGAGGGGGGTGTCAGAAGAGAAACTGTTGCCCGGACGAGGATTTGGGTGTGCGAAAGAGATCGGTGCGGCAGGGGGGAAGTTGCTGGTCGAGTTGGCAGCGTTTGCGATGGATCTGAAAGAGTCTGGCGATCTGTTCGGCATAGATTCCGCTGCCGCGCATGCGCTGGTGAAACTGACTTTGATTGAGTTGACCGTCGCGGGTGGCGCGAATGCGGTTGAGGACGCGGCTGGCGGTGTCGGGGACATGACGATTCAGCCATTCCAGAAATACCTGTTCGACTGTCAGGGGCAGGCGAACGATGATGAAGCTGGCCGAGCGGGCACCGGCTTCCGCCGCGGCATTGAGAACGGCGGGGATTTCTGAGTCATTCAGTCCCGGAATCACAGGGGCGACCATCAGGTGGACGGGGACGCCGGCGGCAGTCAGAGTGCGGATGGCCTGAAGTCGGCTTTCGGGAGCGGAGCAGGCGGGTTCGAGGACTTTGGTGAGTGACTGATCGAGGGAGCTGAGGCTGATGGCGACTCGACAGAGCTGCAGTTCGGCGAGTTGACCGAGTACATCCGTGTCGCGTGAGATCAGGGCATTTTTAGTGATGACGGACACGGGCTGTCGGGCTTCGAGGGCCACCTGCAGGCATTGCCGAGTCAGTTGTAGTTTACGTTCGACGGGCTGATAGCAGTCGGTCACACCGGACAGCATGATGGCTTCGCATTTCCATGCGGGGCGAGTCAGCCAGTCTCGAAAGAGACGGGGGGCTGCCTGTTTCACAAAGATCCGGGTTTCAAAATCCAGTCCGGCGCTGAGTCCGAGATATTCGTGTGTGGGGCGTGCGTAGCAGTAACTGCATCCATGGAGGCAGCCGCGGTAGGGGTTGAGGCTGTAGCGAAACGGAATGTCGGGACTGTTGTTTTCTGAGATGATGGATTGTGAGGTGTCGTGGAAGTACTGCGTGGCGGGGCGTTCCAGGGACTTCAGGAATTCTTCATCGAACTGCAGTTGTTCGAAATCGTTCTCGTGCAGGACATTGAGGAAACGATTGTCCGGGTTTGAGGCCGCGCCCCGGCCTCGCGCTGGGATGAAGTCCGGCGAATCTGTGGTCATGCTGAATTCCTGTGACAAACAGAGTTCCCGGGGCAGTGGAAATGGGGGCCAGATCGAGGACGCCCATGCCGGGACTGAAACCGTGGCATTCTGATGCGTAATTACCGGCGTTGAGAGGGGCTGGTCCGCCCGGATTTCCGGCAAAATCGGCCGTAGCGATTTTTCGGGGAAAAACGCGAATTGACGTCGTTCGGATTGTAGCAGAATCCCGGGAAAAGCCGATCAACACTGAGGAAGAGCCTTTAGTGGTTGTTTCGCGTCAGACTTGACGAACAGTTTCGGGGATCTTGAGGGGTTTTCACGATGCGAAAAGACACGTTGCTGAACAGAATTGCCAGCATCGCTGTATGCTTTGGAATTCTGCTTTCGAACGCAGCTTCGGCATTTGACGGCGTCCGCAGTCAGATTGCCCGGGATGTCGAACTGAGCCGTCAGGGAAGTCTGAGCGGCCACGTGTGCTCCCCCGCTGGGGTCCCGATTGCCAATGCCGCTGTGCAGCTGAAGTATCAGGGAACAACCATCGCTGAAACCGTCACGAATGATGGGGGCGACTTCCTGATTACCGGTGTGCGAGGTGGTGCTCACGAGTTGAACGTGGGATCAGTCAGCACACAGCTGCGATTGTGGAAGAGTGGTACAGCGCCTGAGGCAGCCGGTGATACCGTGACTGTGGCTGCTGACGAGTTTGTGGTGCGTGGCCAGTATCAGGACGGACCGACGGCCTACGTTCCATACGCTCCTGGGTTTGGTTTCATGACTTTTGTGACGCTGGCTTCTGTGGCTGTGGCAACGACTGCGATTGTGATCGCGGTGGATGCACAGAACGATGTGGACAATATTACTCCAGCATCTCCCTGAGAGATCTGTTTGAGTTGAAACACAGCTTACCGGCTGAAAGAGGCTCGCGAGACTATCGCGAGCTTCTTTCGTTTTCCGGACCATGGCCAGCGAGCGGGCATTGATGCAGGTCTGTGTTCTGGGGGGAATCAGGTGGTCAGGTCGGCGAAAGCGGCCTGTGCGGCGGCGAGTGTGGCCTGGATATCCGCATCACTGTGGACGGCGGAGACAAACATGGCTTCGACCTGGCTGCAGGGGAGATAGACGCCGCGGTTCAGCATGCCGTGGAACCAGCGGGAGAACCGTGCGGTATCTGATTTTGTGGCTGTCGCGAGGTCCGACACAGATTCTGAGGTGAGGAAGACGGTCAGCATACTGCCGACCCGGTTGATCCGAACGGGAATCTGGTGGCTGTGGGCGGCGGCCTGGAAGCCCTGTTCGAGAGCGGCGCCCAGTTGTTCAAGGCGTGGGTAGGGATTTTCACGCTGGATCAGTTTGAGCATGGCGATTCCGGCGGCCATTGCGACCGGGTTGCCGGACAGCGTGCCGGCCTGATAGACCTTGCCGACGGGGGACACGGATTTCATGATTTCGGCTTTGCCCCCGTAGGCTCCGACCGGCATTCCGGCACCGAGGATTTTTCCCATGGTGGTCATATCGGGGCGGATTCCGAAGAGTTGCTGAGCTCCGCCGGCGGCGAGTCGGAAGCCGGTCATGACTTCATCGAAGATCAGGACTGTGCCGTAGTGATCGCAGAGTTGTCTGAGGCTGGCGAGGAACTGTGGGGTCGGGACGACGCAGCCCATATTTCCCACGACGGGCTCGATAATGACGGCAGCCAGTTGGTTGCCATGATTCCGGAAGGCCGTCTGGAGGCTCTCGCAATCATTGTAGGGCAGAACGAGTGTGTCGGCGGTGCTGCCGGGGGGAACACCCGGGCTGGAGGGGCAACCCAGCGTCAGGGCGCCGCTGCCGGCGGAGACGAGCAGGCTGTCCACGTGACCGTGGTAGCAACCGGCAAATTTCACGATCCCGTTTCTTCCGGTGAATCCGCGTGCGACGCGAATGGCGGACATGGTGGCTTCGGTGCCGGAGTTCACCATGCGGACCATTTCGATGGAGGGGACGAGTTTGGACACCAGTTCGGCCAGTTCCGCTTCGGCTTCTGTGGGGGCTCCGAAACTGGTTCCGATTTCGAGTGCGCTGCGGATGGCATCAAGGATGGCCGGGTGCCGATGTCCGAACAGATGCGGGCCCCATGAGCCGATGTAGTCGATGAACTGGTTGCCATCGACATCGAACAGCCATGCGCCCTGCCCGCGTTTCATGAATGGCGGAGTACCACCGACGGCGCCGAAGGCTCGAGCGGGGCTGTTGACTCCGCCGGGAATCAGTGTGGACGCCTTCTGAAACAGGCGTTCACTTTCGGTACGACGTGACGTATCGGGGAGCATGGACCGGGCTTTCGGGAATCTGGATGGGTGTGATGTGTTGAATTTGCAATAACGCCGTGTTGGGTTGAGCCGACACCAACCATGCCCCCTGCCCTGCTCCGCAGGCCCTGTATTCGGGCCTGGTCACGACGCTGTGGGACGCTGCGGAGTTGACAGGAGCGTGGGACGTGGATTGCGGGGCTGGTTTGCGGCCAGGGAGAGTCTGGCTGCCGCGTTGGGCTTCAGTTGACTTTCAGTTCGAGACCGGGTTTGGCAGCGCGGAGCTGATCCACGGTTTCTGCGGCGAGTTCGCAATTGGAAAGATCGATGTACCGGAGTGCGGGGAGTTGTGACAGCTGGGCAACTCCGGCGTCATCAAGCTGGGTCCCGGCGAGATGCAGACGTTCGAGCTTTGTCATCTTCAGCAATGTCGGCAGTGACTCTGAGGACACCCGCGTGGCCTCAAGATTGAGTTCTTTGAGATTTGTCAGCGTGCCCAGTTCAGCGAAGCTTTCATCGCGCACTTTTTTGATTTCGCGGAGTTCGAGATAGGTGAGGCCGGTCAGTCGTGCGAGTTTGGCAATCCCGTCTGCGGTGACCAGCCGACACTCGCTGATGTCCAGCCATGTCAGTTTGGGGAGTTGGCTGACAACTTCGAGACCATCGTCATCGATGGAGGTTTCGCGGAGTTCGAGGCGGGTGAGTTCTGTGCAGGCGGCCAGATGCTGAATCCCGGCTCCGGTGACATCTGCCAGACGGCAGCCAAGGCGTTTCAGTTTTTTCAGTCGTGCGATATCGGGCATGCCGGCATCGGTCAGTCGTGAGGCTTCCAGTTGCAGCTGCTCGAGAGTAGCGATCTCACCGATTGCGGGCATGGCTGCATCCGTGACGGCTGTGTAGTTCAGATTGAGTGACTTGAGGGGGAGACCTTTGAGGTGCTGAACGCAGGCATCGGTGACCTTGGATTTTTCGAGCTGGACGTCGACGAGCGACTTGATTCCGCTGAGTTTGGCAACACCGGCATCGGTGACGTTGGAATTTCGCAGATCGATCGCGCGGAGTTTGGTCAGGCCCTGAATATGGGTCAGGCCTTCGTCGGAGAAACCAGCTCGTCGCAGGATCAGGGCTTCGAGATTCGTCAGTTGCCCAACGATTTTCAGAGTGGCATCACCGATTCCGGAGGCGTCGGTGAGGTCGAGTCGTTTGAGTGTTTTCAGGGAGGACAATGCGGCCATGCCGGTGTCGTTCATTCCGGGGCCGCCAAACCGTGCCACGGTGACACTGTGCAGTCCGGCCAGTTGTTTAAGTGTCTCGGTGAAATCGACATCTGAGGAGACGGAGATTTCGGTGACGTTACCGGCCTTGTCCCGCTGCAGGCTGCAGCCGGCTTTTTCCAGAGCTGCGACGGCTGCCGGGTCATCTGCCAGCACGGTCGTCGCGGAGTTCGCTGAATTCTGCGGGCCGGACGTGGGTTGGCAGCCGCCGAGGATGAGGGAGAGGGGGAGGCAAATCAGCAGAGAGAAGCGAGTCATCCGAAGGCTCTTTTTTCACGGAAAGTCAAAATCAGGCAGGGGCTGCAGACGGCCGATGGTGACACCATCGGGACCAACACGGGACCGTGGTCCGGAGATGATCGCGAACTGCAATTCTCATTCGACAGTGTAGACACCAGACGCGGGGGCATGCAATCGGCGGGCGGAACAGAGCCAATTTGAGAATTGCCGGACGTGTCACGGCGGGGCGTGGGGGGCTTTCATCGCTGCATGGCCGGCGAGCATCACTGGGGGCATGGACCTGTGGGGCCGAACGTCGAGGCGACGGGTGTGTTTTGGTGGACTGCTGGCCTGCGTGGTTGCCAGTTGTGGTGATTCCTGCAAGGATTCCGGGAACGTCGGGAATACAGACTGCGTGAAAGAAAGGGCTGTGATGATACCAGCGAAGAGGATCCTGTGGTTGCTGGCCAGTGTGCTTGTGGGTGTGGCTGTTGGAGTGCGTGCGGACGAACGCATTCCGCATGCGCAGGACAAGCCGCCCGGGCCAGCGCTGAGCCCTGCCGAAGCGATTGCAAAAATGCAGGTTCCCGAAGGGTTTACGGTGGAGCTGATTGCAGCCGAACCTGACGTGGTGAATCCGGTGGCGATGACGATTGACGAGCGTGGTCGGTACTGGATTACGGAATCGCTGGAGTACCCACGACGCTCACCGGGGCCCGGTAAGGATCGGATCCGAGTGCTGGAGGACACGGACGGGGATGGTCAAGTGGACCGTGTGGACGTTTTCATGGAAGGTCTGAATATTCCCAGTGGAATTGCGGTGGGTCACGGGGGCGTCTGGGTTGCCAATGCTCCGGACCTGTTGTTTGTGCAGGACACGGATGCGGATGGGAAGGCGGATCATCAGGAGGTTGTGGTGACCGGATTTGGTCGCGACGACACTCATGAGTTGCCGAATTCTCTGACGTGGGGGCCGGATGGCTGGCTGTATGGTCTGAACGGAGTGTTTAATCCTTCGCACATTCACTATGGGCCGGCGAATCCGAACTTTCGCGAAGGACAGGCGGGCTGGAAGTTCACCTGTGCGATGTTTCGGATCCACCCGAAGACTCGGGAGTTTCAGGTCTTTTGCGAGGGGACCAGCAATCCGTGGGGAATTGCCTTCAATGATGCTGGCGAGGCCTTTGTCAGTGCCTGTGTGATTGATCATCTGTGGCATCTGACGGAAACCGGCTACTACCATCGCCAGGGTGGCCCGTACCCGCCGTTCACGTGGAAGATTGAAAGTATTGTCAGTCACAAGCATCAGAAGGCCGCGTACTGCGGGATTCACTGGTATGACAGTGACGCCTATCCTGAGGTCTGGCGAAAGAAGCTGTACATGGGGAATATTCATGGCAGCTGTATCAACAGTGATCGACTGGAGCGGCGGGAATCGACGTGGCAGGCGTCACCGGAACCGGATTTTCTGAGTGCGAATGATGCGTGGTTCATGCCGATCGTGCAGAAGACCGGTCCGGACGGCTGTTTGTGTCTTCTGGACTGGTATGACCGGTATCACTGCTATCAGGATGCCAATCGGGATCCGTCCGGAATCGATCGGCTTCGCGGGCGTCTGTATCGGATTCGGTATCGGGATGTTCCGAGGGTGGCTCCGTTTGATCTGGCTAAGGAATCGGATGCATCGCTGCTACAGATGCTGGGGGACGGCAATGGTTATCGGCGCGAGACGGCGCAGCGACTGTTGACAGAACGACTGCTGGGGGCTGGTGACTCCGCGTTGTCATCGATGCTGGAGGAGGCCGTCGTATCAGCGAGCAAGGTCGATGTCCGATTGCGGGCCCTGGGGATACTGTCTGCGGGAGGAAAGATTTCCGAGTCGATTCATCTGAAACTGATGGATGACGCGGAGGCTGTGATGCGAGCGTGGGCGATCCGGGTGGCGGGTGACCAGCGTCAGTTGTCGTCAGCGGTGGCGGAGCGTGTGGTGGCGTTGAGTCATGACGAGAGCCCTGTGGTGCGGCTGCAGACGGTGATTACGGCGATCAAGCAGCCGGGGATTGAAGATATCCCGGTGCTGGTGCGGGTCCTCTCGGCCGCAGGATCCGACCCTCTGGTTCCGCGCATTGTCTGGCAGAATCTGCATCCCCTGCTGGAATCCCGGACCGGTGAGTTCGTGGAGGCGGTACGTCTTCAGAGCCAGGCGGACAAGGAGTATTCGACGGCTGTGCTGGACTTGTTGCCGCGAGTTGCGGATCGTCTGTTGTCGGCAGACAAGCCGGATACAAACGCTGTGGCTCTGCTGCTGGAACTGCTGATCTCGGATCCGGCAAATGATGGCGCTGCGGATCGTTGTCTGCAGCTGCTGACGGCGCGGATTCGATCGGGTGAGATTACCGGGGCGGCCCTGACTCAGTTGCGCGAGCGGCTGCAGGCTGGACTGCTGACGGCGGCGGCCGTGACACCGGCGCGTGCGGGTACGGTATCGGCGCTCGAACTGGCTGCT
>JALQWE010000142.1:0-8004 GCA_023258825.1 Planctomycetaceae bacterium
ATGCTGAATGGCGAGGGAGTGGTTTTGGGATTGTTTGAGAGCGATCCCGAGCAGCAGTTGACGCGGTCCTTCGAGGGGACCGGCGTCGGTGATTTTGTCCAGTTCTCTGGCGGCTTGTGTGGGCATGCCCAGATCGAGATAGCCGTCGGCAGAGAGCAATCGTCGGACAGTTTTCGGAGCCATCTGAACTCGCATCACAGTTACTCCATCAAAGTGAAACAGGCGAATGGCCTGAGTGTTATCGCAATGATTCAGGAGAGTTGCAACTGTTGCGCCAGACGCGTTTCGTTTTTTGCGATTTGTTGTAAGCGGTTTATTTGTATTGGTTTGCGATTGTGCAGCAGGTGTGGTGTGGGCTGTGAATTCCTGCCAAAAGTACAATCGTTGGGTGAAATTGCGTCGCTGAATCCCGCAGAATCGGCAAATTGGCGGTTTGTAGTGTGCAGAAGTTACAACGTCGGGTGATGTGGACTGGCGGTGTGTGCGGTGGGGTTGTGGAGGGTGGCGGCGTCGGTGGGGCTGTGGTCAGTCGGATCGTGGGTGAAGTTTGGGGGTGAGATTGGAGGAATTCACGTTTTTGACGGGTTGTTTCATGGATTTCACCTGGTCGTTGCAGTGGGATTCTGCGTAGTGCCGAATGGGAGTTTGTTTTGTGGTCTCGCGGTCGAAGGCGGCGGAGCGGGTGTGGGCGTGGAATTGGTGATGGCCGGGGACGCGAATCGCGGCGGGTTCAAGCAACTGCACAATCAAATGGAAGCCAGGTAATGTGGCTGTTGTCGACGGTCAGTTTTTTGGGTGCGTTCCTGCTGTCGCTGGGGTTAACTCCGGTGGTACGGTGGTTAGCGCCGGTCCTGGGGCTGATTGATTTGCCCGGTCACCGCAAGGTGCACGTCAATCCGACACCGCGCGGGGGTGGTATCGCGATTTTTCTGGGTGTTGGGATTTCGGCCCTGCTGCTGTACGTCGTGGGTTGGGACGTGTGGGGTCTGGACGCGGCGGCACTGGGACTGGCGCTTGGCGATCCGGGGAAAGTGGTTGTGCCGGAGGCGGCCGTTTCCGGGGGCCTGCAGATGTGGGCGATCGCGGCGGGGGCGGTGGTCTTGTTTCTGACGGGGCTGGCGGATGACCGCTGGAATCTGTCGTGGAAGTTGCGGCTGGGTCTGCAGTTGCTGGTGGCCTGTGGGGTTGTGTTGAGTGGTGTGCGGGCGACTGTGTTTGTGACATGGCCGTGGTTTGGATCGGCATTGACGGTGTTATGGATTCTGGTGCTGACGAACGCGATGAACTTTCTGGACAACATGGACGCGTTGTCGGCGGGCATTGGTTTTCTGGCGTCGTTGATCTTTGCTGTGATTCTGTTGGTGATGGTACGAACGCCGGCGTTGCTGGTCGCTGTGCCTCTGGTGTTACTGGCTGGATCACTGCTGGGGTTTTTGTGCTGGAACCGCCCGCCTGCTTCGATCTTTATGGGGGACTGTGGCAGCAATCTGATCGGCTTTCTCCTGGCGACTCTGACGGTCGCGGGGACGTTTTATGAGCGGACGGGAAGTCGTCATGTGATGTTAGCGCCGCTGTGTGTGATGGCGGTGCCGTTGTATGACTTCTGTACGGTGATCAGTATTCGGTTGTTGCAGGGGCGGAGTCCGTTTCACGGGGACAAGAGTCATTTTTCGCATCGGCTGGTGGAGTTGGGATTGAGGCCGGTGTACGCGGTGTTGACGATTCATTTGACGACAGCGATGACGGGTCTGGGGGCCTTGCTGTTGTATCAGGTTCCGGGCTGGTCTGGTGCGGCGCTCGTGTGTGCATTGATCGTGACGATGCTGTTGATCATTGGCATTCTGGAATTCGTTGGACGGCGCTCGGTGGGAGAGATGCAGGGCGTGTTGCGAGAGATGCGTCGTCGGGGTGCTGAACGGACTGATGGGTTGGTCGCCGGGACAGTTTCTGGTGAGCGGGCCGTGGAATCACCGGGTTGAGCGATGTTCCGGAATGAGACGGGTGCCGGGGTGTGGATCGACCCTGGGGACTGATTTCTGACGACGAGTGTGGCTGGGATACTGCATGCGATTTTCGCTCCCGTTTTTTTGCTGCGTCCTGATGACGGCGTCCAGCTTCTGGATTTCGGAAGAGGCTGCGGATGGTCGTGGGCTGGCGCTGGTGGCCCTGTGGGGTCTGGTGGCCGCCGGGATGTGTCTGCAGAGTGTTCGGGAGCGAATTGGGCCGTGGACAAGCGTGAGTGTCATGGACCTTGCGCTGGGACTGGTGGTGTTGGGGCATGTGTTTTCGACGGCCATGGTCTGGCGCGTGGGCGGTGACTGTCGTGCGGCCTGGAATCTGACGCTGGAGTGGTTTGGTTTGGCGTTGATCTGGGGTGTATTTCGGTGTGTGGCCGGTGATTCGCGGGGTGTGGTGTTGCTGCGGGAAGTTGCCACGGCCTTGATTGTGGGCATGGCCTGCTTCGGGATCTGGCAGCATCATGTGGGTTTTCCGGCGGACGCGGATTGGTATCGGGAGCGTCGGGCGGAGCTGGATCGTGTGCAGTCAACGCCGGGTGCTGTGGCGCGACAGCGAGAATCAGAGTTAACTTCGGAGTTTCGGGAGCAGGGGATTCCACTGGATCGCTCAGGGCGAATTTTGTGGGAGAACCGGGTGTTGTACAGCACGGAGCCGCTGGGCCCGTTTGCACTCGCGAACACCCTGGCGGGCTTGCTGGCTGTGGGGCTGATTCTGGTGACGGGGCGCATCAGTGGTCGATGGCAGATGCTGGGGCGACCGACGAGGCGCGAGTTGCTGGTGGTGCTGGTGCAGGTGCTGTCGCTGGGGTACTGCCTGTTACTGACCAAGAGTCGTTCGGCGTGGCTGGGGGCCTTGGTGGGTTGCGGGATAGTGGCGGTGGTGCGTAGTCGTGTGACGGCGTTGCGGACTGTGCTGCGTTGGGGGCTGGCGGTTGGATTGATGGCTGGACTGGGCGCGGGCGTGCTGGCGTATCAGGGTGGGTTGGATCGGGAAGTGATTCTGGAATCGCCACGATCACTGCAGTTTCGACTGCTCTACTGGATGGGGACTCTGCAGATGCTGCAGGAGTCACCGGTGTGGGGAGCGGGGCCCGGGAATTTCCGGCAGGAGTATCTGGCGTATAAGGTGGATGAAACGAGTGAAGAGATTCGGGATCCGCACAACCTGTATCTGGAAGCCTGGTCGGTGGCGGGGATTGTGGGGCTGGCGGGAGCCGGGCTGATGACGTTCGGTTGGTTCCGGCAGCTCATGAGGCGGATGCGTGAGCAGGACGGTGCCAGGGGCACGCGTGGGATTCGTACGGCCTTTGGCGGCGTTGTCGTCAGTGGACTGATTGCCGGGTTTCTGCTGGACCTGGGGTTTGAATGGTTGAACGCGGAATCGCTCGAAGGCAAAGGGGCTCAGTTACTGCTGTTAGTGGGCGGGGTTCTTGTGTGGTGGCGTGGTCCGGCGTTGGATGTTGCTGATACGGCGACGTCGCTGGCGGCGGCGGCAGGCCTGGGGTTGCATTTGCTGGCGGCGGGCGGCCTGGAAGTTCCGGTGGTCATGATGATTCTGGCGGCCTGTGTGATTACGGGGTGTCAGGGCGGCAAGGTCACCGGAGAACAGGGCCCAGGGGCAGAGCCGCTGCCGTCGACAGCTGGACGCTGGGGATGGGGACCTGCAGCGGGTGGTTTGATTCTGAGTTTGGTGCTGGTGGCTGTGGTTGTGGGGACAGGAGTCATACCGCAGGCACGACTGCAGTGGGCCTTGATGCAGGCGGACTCACTGGACTCTGGTGGACGCGACTGGAATCAGACGGAACTGGGGCTGGTACGGCAGGCATGGCAGCGGGCCGTGCAGGCGGATACTCTGGCGGTGCGGCCGCGTCAGCGATGGGCGGAGTTTGAAGTTGGCAGACTGTACCGCGTGGTCTCACAGCTGGTGGCCGCAGAGTCGGTTGGGGATCCATCGCAAGAGGAGCCGTTGGGGCGTCGAGCGGAGATGGAAGGCCGGGGCCTGTTGGTGACGGAGGTGGAAACGCAGCTGCGGGCGGCGTTGGAAGCGTGTGAGTCGCTGATCGCGGCGGACACTCGGAACGGTATGGGATATCTGGTGCGTGGGCGATGTTATTCGCTGGCGGCGCAGGCTCTGCATCGGCAGGAGGACCTGCAGCGGGCAATCGCGGATCTGGAGACAGTGACGCGGCGGAATCGCGGGGCGATCGAAGTCTGGCTGGAGCTGGCTCAACTGCAGCGACTGGCAGGGCAGGGGGCGGCGTCGCGGCAATCGGCGGAACGCGTGGAGGCACTGAATCGCATCAATCAGGCATGGGGCCACAGGGATCAGTTTCTGACGGAGGACGAGGAGCGGGTGTTGCGGGAATTGCTGGAACAGGTCTGACTGGAGGGATTGGAAACGGGGCCAGCTGGGGGACAATGAGGCCTGTCGAGTTGGCGGAGGTGAAGGGGGCAGAGGCTGGAAACGGTTGGGAAACGTGGAAGAAGTCCACAGGAATCATTCGCTCGTCTTTTGGTCTTCAGGCTAGAATACAGCGAATGGAACCGGAGGAGTGAAGTGAGAAGTGTGCCGCTTCCGTGAAGTGTGGTGGCCTGGCAATGGCAGCCCAGGGAAAGCGGCGGAAGTCATGCGAAGTCAACACGCGGCTGGCAGCAGGCAGTGCATGTCGGACGTGGAATAGACAGGGAGTGAGTGATGCAGAAGGTGTGGATTGGTCTTGGGCTTGTGGGTGGAGCGATTCTGGCGGGCCTGTTGTTGCTGCAGCCGGAAGAGAAGACCATTGCGGATTCGCTGAAGCAGATGAAAACGGAGCAGAAGTTACTGACTCCGGGGAAGTCCCGCGCACCGGTGTCGGATCTGCCTGTGATCAGTGAGACGGGACCGTGGCCGGCGGCGGTGGTGGACGAGCCGGTGTTTGCGTTTGGCCGCATGGCCGTGCGTTCCACGAATTCGCACAGCTTTGTCATTCGCAACGAGGGGGAAGCGGACCTGCAGCTGAAGGCCGGAGAAACCACCTGCAAGTGCACGACGTTTGGGTTTGGCACAGACAAGGATCAGACAGAAAAGACGGCCGTGGTGCGACCGGGCGAAAGTGTGACGCTGCTGATGAACTGGAAGGCTGGCGAAGCGCCGGATCGTGCCTTTCGGCATGGTGGGGACGTGCACACCAACGATCCCAAGGACCCGCTGCTGAAGCTGGTGGTGGAGGGGGCGATTGAAAATCTGTTTGAAGTGCTGCCGCAGTACACGTGGGATGTGGGCAGTATTTATGAGGATCCGGGGTACTTCAAGGCCGGGATTGGTTCGCGGATGTATGAGGACTTTGCGATTCATAGCATCGAGAGTCCGTCGGGATTGGTGAAAGTGGACATGTCGCCGATGACGGCGGAAGAACTGGGTGTCGAGCGATTTGCACGTGGGTATTCGCTGCGTGCGGAAGTATCACCGAAGATCGCGTCGGGAGTCTTTTCGGAAGAGTTAATCATTCGTACCAGTGCATCGCCTGATCCGATCCGCGTGACGGTCACCGCGAAGAAATTCGGGGCGATTCGTCTGCAGCAGATGGCGGGAACCGTCCTTGATCCTAACACTCTGACGCTGATGCTGGGATCCTTCAAAGCGGCGGAGGGGAGTGAGGCGAAGTTGTTGTTGATTGTGGATGAGAAGGGGATGAGTGAACCGTTTGCGATCACAAAGACGGAGGCGGATCCACCGTTTCTGGCGGCTTCACTCAGCCCGGTCGGGGCGCCCTCGGGGACTGTGCATCGCTACCTGCTGACGCTGAAAATTCCACCGGGTCGTGCACCGGTGCAGCGGACAGCGAACAATCCAGGGTTTCTGCGACTGTCAACCAATCATTCAACCGGTGATGGCGTGAATCTTGGCCTGCACCTGTATTCCAATTGAGTCAGCAAGAGCGATCGGGGGCCAAGCGACGGGTTGCTCTTTCCGGGAGTTTGTCCGGGCGAGTGATCCGTCCGTTGTAATTTGCCCTCACGGGTTCCCACATGTGCTCTTTGTGGGATTCGCAGAGTGTGACCGGATTTGCGGGGCCATGGGGCTGATCGAAACGGTGGACTGAGTTCCCCGAACTCCGGGCGGAGATTATGCTGCGCCAGTGGAAGACTGCAGGGGGGCATGTTGGCTGGTGACCGGTGCAGTTGGGAGTGATGAGGAAAGCACGGAGGAGCGAATCCATGAATAAAGCGGCGGTCTTTGTGACCTTTGGCTTTCTGAGTCTGATCCTGCTTGCGGTGTCGATCCTGTGGTCTCCGATCCAGGAACCGGCCGCAGGGCCATCAGCAGAAGGTGTCGTTGGAACGGGATCGCGCGTTAGTGCGGTAGACGCCGCCGTGGAGCTTGCGACTCGGCGGACAGTTCCAGCGGTTGGCGGGGATAAGCCGGCAGACTTGCCGTCCATTGAGGCTCTGTTGCGTGCAGCGTCCGGTAAGGGAACCGCTGAGCAGACACCGGATCAGGCCGTGGCCGGTGAATCGGTGGCAGCCCCTTCGAAGGCGCGGGAGCTGCAGTTTCTGAAGTGGCCCAGGCCTGCGTTTGCGATTGTGGCGACGGGCGAGCAGCGGGGCTATTTTGAGCCCTGTGGTTGTACGGCAAATCAGCTTGGCGGAATGACTCGCCGCGCCGGCTTATTCGGGAAGCTGCGATCGCTGGGCTGGGAAGTGCGAGGGGTCGATGTCGGCAGTCTTTCGAAGCGAACGGGATTGCAGGCCCAGATCAAGTTTGAGACGACTCTGGAGGCCCTGCGGAAGCTGCGGTACGTGGGTCTGGCGATGGGGCCTGAGGAATTGCGACTGGATCCGGGGTTTCTGCTGTCTCAGCACAGTACCTCTGACGGTGAGGAGTCGCTGGCATTTCTGGGAGCCAATCTGACATTTTTCGGAGCGAAGGAGATCGGTACGCCTCTGGCAAAAACGGTGCTCACGATTGGCGAATCGCGAATCGGGATTACCAGTGTTATGAGTGAAACACTGCGAAAGGAAGTTCTGGGGCCGAATACGTCGCAGGGGGATCTGGAGTGGACGGATCCCACGGCAGCTCTGCGGGACGTGATGCAGCAGTTTGACGACGAGGGAGTGACCTTTCGGATTCTGTTATCGCAGTCGACACTGGCGGAATCACGGCAGCTGGCTGCTGATTTTCCTGGATTCAACGTCATCGTAAGCGCTCAGGGTTTTGGCGAAGGAGAACCGGTGCCGGAGACGATCGGGACGGTGCGCCTGGTCCAGGCGGGCGAGAAGGGGAAGACGGCCATGGTCATCGGCGTCTACCCGGACGATCGTGAGCAGCCGCTGCGATTTGAATTGGTGACGCTGCGGGGCGATACGTTTGGCGATGATGCGGAGATGATTACGCTGATGGATTCGTATCAGCAGCGACTGCGGGAGCAGCAACGGGTGTCGGTCGAAGAGATTGCGGGACTGGCGGGGCATCCCAGCGGAGCCACCTTTGTCGGGGCCTCGAAATGCGGCGAATGTCATACTCAGGCGATGGAGGTCTGGCAGAAGACGGACCACGCTCAGGCGCTGGCCAGTCTGGATCCTGCTGCAGGGCGGCCCGGGGCTGAGCGCCTGCATGGGATTCTGAGAGCGCATGATCCGGAATGTCTGGCCTGTCATGTGACGGGTTGGAGTCCGGAGGATTATGTGCGTTTTCGTTCTGGTTTTCTGCAGACTGAGTATGCCCGCGATGACAATGAAAAGCATCTGCAGATGCTGCTGGCTGGCAATCAGTGTGAGAACTGTCATGGCCCCGGCAGTCGCCATGTGGAGTTGATTGATGCGGGCAACACGGAGGCGGCTGCGCAGGAAGTGCGAGTGACGCTACAGCAGGCGCGAGAGACGCTGTGTGTCCGATGTCACGATGCGGACAACAGTCCGGAATTCAACTTTGAGAAGTACTGGGACCTGGTGAAGCATCCGGGGAAGGATTGAGGCCGATCACCTGTCAAATTCCCGGCGGGCGAAG
>JALQWE010000142.1:8014-8278 GCA_023258825.1 Planctomycetaceae bacterium
CCATCTGAGCCGGAATGTTTGTTGCGCCGCGGGAGGGCGAAGTTCCATCTGAGCCGCAAGCCTGGCTTGCTGATGGGCTTTGGGTTTGAACCACGGATGGACACGGATGAACACAGATGGATTTCGGTGGATAATTTATCTGGGTTGTGTCTTCGTGAGCGGCGACGCGTTAGCGGCCGGTTGCGATTCAATAGGCGAGCCTGTCCTGGGTTTGATTGGTCCAAGAAAAACACGAAAGGCACGAAATGACGATGTGTTTTGCGG
>JALQWE010000143.1 GCA_023258825.1 Planctomycetaceae bacterium
TATGAGCCCGGAGCAGGCTGCGGGAGAGGGACACAGGGTGAACGGAGCGAGTGACCAGTTTTCTCTGGGTGCTCTCTTTTTTGAACTCCTTACCGGGCGACGTCCATTTCAGCGTCTTTCGGACGTGCTGAATGTGTCCCCGGTTCAATTAACCGAACGGACTCGGGAGTTACCCGAGGTGCTGGAACGCATCTGTCTGAGGATGCTGGCTCGGGAGCGATCGCAGCGGTTTGCGACCTGCGGGGCAGTTGCCGAAGCCCTCAGAGCCTGGTTGCAGCGTCGGTCATTTGAGGACACAGTGCGGCAGTCTGCTGCTGATTTGCTTCAGCAATCCTCTGAGCGACCGATTGGCCCGCGGGGATTGGGGGTGTTCTCAGGTGCCGATGCAGAGGTCTATCCTGAGTTACTTCCGGGCCCTGCGGGACTGAGTGGTCTGCCGATCAGTCTTGAATTCTGGAAGCAGTTTTTAGAGTCGGAGGGAGGTGACGTTGCTGAGGTGGGTCTGCTTTATGGCCCCAGCGGCTGTGGAAAATCGTCCTTCCTGCAGGCTGGACTGATTCCGAGGCTGTCGACGAATCTCAGGGTGATTCTGATTCAGTGCACTGCGAGCGGTACTGAGAGATCCATCGTCCGTCGACTCACAGGTTGCGGTGGTTCGTTGTCGAATCCGGATCAGGACGTTGTTTCAGTCCTTGCAGGGTATTCGGCGAGCTCATCGCCAAAGCTTGTACTGATTCTTGATCAATTCGAACAGTGGCTGCATGCGAATCCGGTGGATTCTCAAGTTCCTCTGATTCGCGGTTTACGACACTGTGATGGTGTTCGGATTCAGTCGGTCGTGGTCGTTCGGGAGGAGTTCTGGATTGCCGCAAGTCGATTTGGAACCGCGCTGGATGTGCAGTTTCATGAAGGGCGAAATGCATTTCTGCTGGATCTATTGCCGCAGGAGCATGCGAGGCAGGTGCTGGCTCGATTTGGTCGGGCACTGGGAAAGATTTCAGCCCCCGCTACAACGGAACAGCATGAGTTTCTGCGGGAAGTTGTGGATTCACTGCAGCAGGTTGGCCGTGTGTCACCCATCCAGATATCGGTCTTGTCCGGGGCGTTGATGGAACGCCCCTGGACTACGGAAAGTCTGCATGCAATCGGGGGGACGCGTGGTGCTGGCATCCAGATGCTGCGGGAAAACCTCTCTGTGCAGTCGCGGTTGCCGGAGCAGCGTTATCTCAGTCAGGCCGCTCAGTTGATTCTGGCAGCACTGCTGCCTGCGCCGGGAATGCAGATTCGCGGTTGTCGAAGGTCGTATCACGAGTTGGCTGCGGTGTCCGGTCTGTGCGACCGCAGAATGGATTTTACCAGAGTGCTTGACCTTCTTGTGTCACGATTGCGCATCGTCAGTCTCTGTGCGCCGGATGAAGATAGTGCAGATCTGAGCATTGTTGGTGAGGATTATCAGTATTATGAACTGACACACGACTATGTGGTACCAATCCTGCGGGAGTGGCACAGGGAAAACCTGACGAGTACTGAGGAGGGGCGTGCGAGACTACTCCTCGAAGAGCGAAGCGGCCACTGGCACTCGGCCGGCCGACCAGACAGATTGCTGCCATCCGTGACGGAATACCTCCGCATTCGTCGGCGAGTACCTGTGGGGCTGCAAACAGCTTCTCAGAAAATGATGCTTCAAAGAGTGGTCCATCGATGGCGACGGCAGAGCGCACTGGCGGCTTGTGTCTGCAGTGTGCTCCTGTTTCTTGGGTTACAGCTGAAGTGGTGGCTGGCGGCCGAGTTTCGTGAGCGAGAAGAAATGGGACTGGTTGAAGGTATTTCTTCTGCGCGGCTTGAGGATCTTGGGCGATGGGTGGATCAGCTGCTGACTCGGGATGACGACCTGCGACCGCTGCTCAGCATCGCCCTGAAAAATGCTGTCCCGGATTCACAGCGTCAACTCAATCTGCTTCTCTCACTGCATGCAATGAAGGTTTCGGATTCAGCGATCCGTGAGTTGCTGAATCATTCTCTGTTGCATCTTGAGCTGGAGTTGCTTGCTGCATTCGAGTGTCAGCGTCTGATGTGGGATCAGCAGTTGCTGGCTGAATGGCAGTTGTTAGTGGAAAACCGTGATGCAGATCCGATGCAGCGACTGCGATGTGCATGCCTCCTTTCGTCAGCACCGAACCGGTCCGTCAATCAGGCTCCCCCATGGCTGACGGCTGAGGTGTCCGCGGTGCTGGTTACGAATCTATCAAAACTTCCACCTGGCGAACTGGTGGCTACCCGAAAACTGCTTGCAGGAATCGGGACTTCCCTCGTTCCCGAGCTATTGAGAGTGTTTACGTCCGCATCCAGGGGGACGCAGCAGTCAGCGAATCTCGCTGAGTTGCTGGCGGTGTATGCTGCATCGGATCCGAACCTGCTGGGTGAGGCCCTGCTCGTTGCCGATAATGTTGCGGATTCAATTCTTTTTCCAGTTTTTTCAAAACATGGAGATCGGGCGGTGGAACGTATGCGAGAAGTTCTGCGTGAACCCTGGAGTGGCGATGGGGTCGCTCTGGCCGAACCAGCAGATCTGCCTGATTCGCTGCAGAAACAAATTTTACAAGCTGGGGGAGTTGCACAAGCAGAGTTTCTGTTCTGGCCATGTTTGCCGTTGGAGGAATTGCAGAGCGTGTGCCAGGAGCTTGGACTGCATGGCTATATGCCGCAGCGAATTCGCTCGGCAGGTAGTGGTCTTGCCGTAAACGCAGCCGGACAGTCACTGCTGAATGTCGTCTGGATTCGCAACAGCGGACGCTGGCTGCTGGATACTGAGTCTGATGCCAGCGCGCTCGCGGCACCAGGTTCTGTCGCGATGCGGGAGGGACTACCGCTGAATGAGTTGATGCTTCCCGATGGATTCTCGGTAGGTGACAAACGATTCATTGCAGTCTGGAGCGAAAATGCGCCGGGCAGCGGAATTTGTCGATGCCTCCCGGGAATGACTGCAGAGGAATTAGCTGCTGCGCTGGAGACGATATCACAGCAGTCAGCGTTTAAAACAATGACGAGTCTGAGTTTGGCGGTGGATAATCGGGGTGTCGCTCGCTATTCGGCCATTCTCCGTGAAGGTGGTCCGAAGTCGGCGTGGGAGCTCACCTGGGATGGCCGTGAACGCATCGACTGGCCTCAGATGGATGTGTCTTGTGTTGTGGATGGGCAGGGTATCCTGCGGCGTGCAGCGCTGTGGCTGCAGGAACCACTCGGGGAATCACTGCTTATCCAGGGAGTGGCTCAGTCGAAAATTCAGTCACAGCTGGCGGACTACATGAAAAAAGGCTGGCGTTGTTCATCAAGTTCGCCGGAGCTGATTGCGAAAAATGCTGAGCCCCAGTTCACTTTGCTTTTACAACGCCCGGCGATTGTGGAATCGCAGCGAGTGTGGGAGGGCAGGCGACGAGCTGCCGCCGCTACGGTACTGTTGCGAATGAACTCAGCGCAGGACCTGCTGCCGCTGATTAGTCATGGACTCGAACCGGAAACCGAAGCTGAGCTGCTGCAAAGAATTACGGACTACGGAGTGAACGCCGGAGAAATCGAATCACTGCTGCAAGGCACCAACTCAGGTGATCTTCCTTCGCTGACTGTGAATCAACGAAGGTTTCTGACACTTGCCATTGGTGAATTCGGGGTGGCTGACGGAACTGCCGCGATCACCACGGATTGTGTCGGGAGACTATTGAGAGACTATGTGGAAGATCCGGACCCGGGAGTTCATGCTGCCGCGGACTGGTCACTGCGACAACTGGGAAGAGGTGATGAGATGAAGGGCATCCTGTCAGATCTTGTCACGGGACAGACAGAAGGCCAGCGCCGCTGGTATCTGCAGCCTGGTGCTGATCCGTCGCTGCCACCGTTGTCAATGACGGTCCTTTCCGGGCCCGTTGACTTCGTAATGGGCTCGCCGCTTAGGGAATGGGAAAGAGATGGCGGAATGGATGGAAGCAATGAAACTCTGCATCGTCGTCGAATTCCCCGCACATTTGCCATCGGAATGCACGAAGTCACAGTCGCGCAGTTCCAGACCTTTCGACATTCTTATCGCGAGGAACTGGCTGCTACGACAGAAGGCGATCTGCCTGCTACATTCGTTACGTGGTACGACGCAGTGGCATTCTGTAACTGGCTCAGTCAACAGGCGGGAATTCCCCGGGAACAATGGTGTTACGATCCCGATACAACGCCCGGTGACGGCATGAGGCTGCTGCCCGACGCCTTGTGTCGGACTGGTTATCGACTGCCCACAGATGCCGAATGGGAATATGCCTGTCGGGCAGGCACCACGACTTCCAGATACTTCGGCGAAGGGAATAGCCATCTGGGCCGATACTGTCGATTTGCCGACGATTCATCCGACGGCAGTCTTCTGCCCTCTGGATCACTCCGACCAAATGCATTTGGTCTCTTCGATTCCCTTGGAAATGCGGCTGAGTGGTGTCAGGAAGCCAGTTATTCGGTGAACACGTTTTCCGGAGTATTGACACAGCCGCCACAGTCAGAGTTTGTCGATAATGAAGAACCATGGGGGCGACTGATTCGCGGCGGATCGATCTATTCAACACCGCCACTATTACGCGCTGCCGACAGACTGGCGGTTCGTGCCGACACCGTTTTGCTTTCGAATGGATTCCGAGTTGCGAGGACGCTGGCAAGCGATCAATGATCGTTTGCGGGAATCATACGATCGGGGCGACTATTTTACTGGTTTCCACATTCTGAAGGTGACTCAGGACGTGGGGCTTGGCTGCTGTTTCTGTCGGCTGGAGACGATGACCAGTGGACGTGCTGTGAGTGATGTTGTGTCGTAGTTCGCTCGATCCACTATGGACCTGGCGACACGCTTCGCGGCGGCGACGGGCGCGGTCATGTGACGACGCGGGTCTTGTGTGATCAGTTCTGGACTGCTGAATTATTCCTGCCTGGCTGCAGCGGAATCGTTATGAAGCGGCAAACGTAAACGCAAGCTCTGTTCAAGGTTGATCAGCTGCGGAAGGTCCAGATTTCTGAGTTGCTCTATGGGCGCTGGCGACTCACCCAGAAGCTCGTGCAGTATCTGGATGCGTCCGGATAACATTCCTGCCTCGTGGCCCTGTTGCACCCATAATTCTGCAAGTGTTGGCATGAGTGACTTTCTGTGTGTGGAAACTGCTTTTGTGAGTTCCTGCTGAAGGATCTCGGGAGAAACCCGGTCGGTTCCACTGACAAGGTAGTTCAGCAGCAGCATCACAGCATCTGTCTGCTGCCACAAGCCTGCTAAGGAAAGTCGCTGAAAAATGCCTCCCAGGCGATCCACGATATCGGACCGCATTATATATTTAAAGATCATGATGGAGGCACAAAAAAAGGCGTCTCCCCGAAATTCTGAGTCCTCGATCTGGCTGAGATCCATGATTTGCAGCGAAAAATCCGGGATAAACGGTTCCAGAGGTGCCGGGACCTGGATCAATTGCCTGAGTGACCGTGGGGCATTCCAGGGGTTGGCTCCGTGGTACACAACGATCGGAATCACACAGCACAGCTCCTGGTGATCCCGCAATCGCTGTTCATTGATCTTCAGGATATAGCGGAGCACCTGAAACACTGTCAGCCGATCTGCCACGCTTTTGTGCTCAAACAGCAGGTAAATGGCGGCTTCTGAACCATCTGCAAGACGAGTACGAAACAGCAGATCAGAATGAGCCTGCCGGAGTTGCTCATCGACGAATGACGCGGAGGACGGTTCCAGTGTGCTGAGATCCAGACATCGCACCAGATCCGAAGGCAGCGTGGACGTCAGAAAGCTGCGAGCATACTCCTGCTGCCCGAACAGCGTCTTGAAAAAACCATCATGCGAATTGGATGAAGGAAGGTTTGGCATTCCTGCATGCTAGTGTTAATCAATATCACATTGTGGGGTAAATCAGTCGTACCCTGTGGTTTGATTGTTGCAAAAAAGCTTCACATCCACGAAATCGTCAGTATCAGGCACTTTGATCGGCTGTCTACAGACCTTCATCGTCGCGACTGAGGCGGCACAGATCACTGCCCCGTTCAAAGTCCCGACAGGCCTGAGGACGCAGGTCATAATGTCGGCACCTCAAAGTTGTCGGGTCAAGCCAGACGCAGGCCAGCAGGTCAAAGTGTTCATCACGCCGGACGCGTTCCCGGATCGGTTCCAGCAGGGCGTCGGGAACGTTCCAGAACGCTTCTTCGCCCGGCTGAAAGGGTGGAATGGGTGTTCTACGGCAGCATGCTGCACATTGATCACAGGATTCAATCAGTGGTAGCGAGGGCAAGTTCATGGTGTCAGGCTTTTCTGCTTGCCGCGGGGCATTTCCGTCGCCGGAACAGGTGCCGGCACTGCGTTGGTTTGGTGATGTGTGCGATTGGTTGCGTGTTGCCCGTTGAGTCAATCTGCAGGGCTTGTCCCGCGACCTGCTGTTCTGTTAACTGCTGTCAACGCCAGGGGGCCAGTTCGCGCAGCAAGTCCTTCAACAGTGACTCCGAGGCAGCGCTATAACTTGCCGGGCCCTCGCCGGGAATCCCGAAGTGCAGATCACTGTTGGTGTTTGTGTGGTTGTCGCGGATTTCCCGTACGGCGGAGTGAATCTGCGGGCAACCGGACTGTTCCAGGACTTGCCGAACATTGTTGGCTCGAATCCCCCCGCCCGGCAGGATTTCCATTTGCGAGCCTGCCTGTTGCTGCAGGCTCGCAAGGGCGTGTGCACCGTCGGCTGCGGAACGATAGCCAGCACTGGTCAGAATTCTGGTGAATCCACAGTCAATCAGCTGGCGAAGGGAAGTGGCATGATCAGGAGTCCAGTCAAAGGCTTTGTGAAAGACCAGTTCGGTGTGTGGAAGCAGGGCTCTCAACTGGCGACAGCGGTCTGTGTCGATTGTTCTGTCCGGTTTCAGAAAACCGATGGCGATTCCGTTGAGGCCCAGCGCCAGCAGTTGTTCGGCCTCATAAAACATCAGCAGGGCCTCAGAGTCCGAATAGCAGAAGCCGCCCTCGCGAGGCCTGATCATGGCGATGATTGGCCCGGAAAAGAGGGCTCTGGACTGCATGGTCAGCGCCAGGGAGGGAGTCAGACCACCGGCGACCATGCCGCAGTTCAGTTCTATGCGATCCACGCCTAGTCGAGTACCGAGCAGAACATCGCCGATTCCGCCTGCGCAGAGTTCAAACAGTACGGAGCCGGCAGGTGTGTGTGTGGTCATCGGAGTGGCTTTGTATTTCGGGGAGATGTCACAGCGCTGGCCGTGGTTGATCCAGGGAACTCAGCCGAGATCGTGGTATTCCGGCGATGATGTTTCATAGGGCACCTCGGAACATTTTTCTGCCGCTGATTAGGCGCACGAGAATGAATCGAGGAGCATAACGACTGCCGTATGGCTGTTTGAACAACGACTGTCTGACGATGGGCTGAATCGGGATCTTCTCATGTTTCGTGACCTGCCACTGCCTCTGCTGTTTTTTGTCGCCAGCCTGTGCGGATTGTCGCATGTCGATGCTGGTGCGGACCAGCTCACAGTCTTGCGGCCGGTCCCTCACCAGGTGGTGCAACGTACAGGATTTCTGCCTGAGTCGTCCAACGAAATTCCGAAGAATCGAGGCTGTGCCCGTCTGCGTGTGGAACTCAGCAGCTCTGGCAGTCTAAGTGGCCAGCTGCAGTCGCAGTATCGTTTGATCGACGTCCGATCCTCGTTGACTGAACCTGCCTGGCGACCGTTTCGCATCGACTACAATCCAGAGACACGAAGCGTGTCCGGGGAATGTCTGGCCACGGCAGGGGGCTGGTATCGTCTGGAGGTGCGTCTCCGCGAGAATTCGGATCAGCCATGGATGACGGCACAGGTCGAACCGGTCGGCGTTGGTGAGCTCTTTCTGGTGGCGGGGCAGTCTTACGCGACCAATACAAATGACGAGCGGTTGAGGGTTGAGGACGAGATTCTGCGTGTTGCCGCATTTGATACGCGGTCCGATACCTGGCAGACCGCGCATGATCCGCAGCCAGCGCCTGTCAATTCTGATGGTGGTTCGATCTGGCCGGCGCTGGGCGATGTTCTGGCCCGCAGATACGGTGTTCCGATTGGGTTCGCGAATGTGGCCGTTGGCGGCACATCGTCTCAGCAATGGCAGCCGGGTGGAGACTTGCTGCCCCGATTGATTGACGCTGGCAGGAAACTGGGACGATTTCGGGCAGTGCTGTGGCAACAGGGGGAA
>JALQWE010000144.1 GCA_023258825.1 Planctomycetaceae bacterium
TTATCTGACGTATATTATGTATCTTGCACCATATAAGCTTAGCGGATACAATGTTTGTTCCTCGGCTAGTCCGGGTTGCATCAGCGGTTGCCTTAACATTAGTGGTAGGGGCCATATGAATAGTGTGCAGCAAGCACGACTCAAGCGTACAAAATACTTTTTCGAGGATAGAACTAATTTTATCCGCGATCTTTATGCGGAAATTCGCAAGTTTGTAGCCAAGTGTCGCAAGCTTGGATTAAAGCCCGCACTACGATTAAATGGTACTTCGGATATTATGTGGGAGCAAGTGTTACCACAACTATTCGTAGACTTCCCGGAGATTCAATTCTACGACTATACTAAGATTTACAAGCGTATGGTTCGTTTTCTCAATGGGGAATTGCCAGCGAATTACCACCTTACTTTTAGTCTTTCGGAGATTAATTTTGAGCAATCGCTTGACATTGCCAAGAACGGTGGTAACGTAGCAGTAGTGTTTCGAAATAAGGGTATTCCTAGCCAATGGTTAGGGATTCCAGTACACAACGCTGATGAAACAGACCTTAGATTCCTTGACAAGCCGGGGGTGATTTCCAGCGACCTGAAACCGATTCTGGAACGGCTGGACTGCACGGTGGAATCCTGGCTGGATCTCGTCCGCAACTTTCGCCGGCGATTTCGCACGGAAGCGGGAAGGTCTGCTTCCCTTGCCGGGGTAAGTGCGTTGCGGCGTGCTTGTCGATTTTCGCATCACGAAAGGTGATGTTAGATCGGTGATCAGCCTGTTGATGTGTCTTCGCGGTGCATTTTCATCCGCATCGTTAGTGGCCGCACGCGCTGGCTGTATTGTCTGCGGTCAATTTGGGCTCGCGAATGTCCCTTCGCGTACTAGACGGGGCCGACTTGAGCGAGCGTGAGGCGTTGCTCGCGCCAAACAGGCAGGAAACTGTCCCGTTCGATTACGAACGCGTCACAGGATCGAAAAAGTTACACAAGTGACTGGAAGCTCTACAGGTGCCTGGCTCTACAGGTGCCTGGTACCCACGGTATAGGTGGCAGGCACCTGTTTGGGTTGGATTGTGCGGGGAGGGGGTTGACTTGCGGTGTGTTAGTTGAGGGTTTTGGCACCAGGGCGGGGTGGGTTGCGGTAGTCGAGGGGTGGTTTCTGGTTGGGTTGCATCAGTGATTCCCAGGTGAGTGATCCGGTGCGGCGGCGGAGTTCTGCGTTGGCTTGCTGCAGGAGTTCGGGGTGACGAAACAGGTCAACGGCACTTGCGGCGAGTGTTCGTGCGGCGAGATGCATGCCCTGTTCGCCGATGGTTGTGCCTCCGGCGGCGACGGCTTGCCATGAGTGCGCCGGAGTTCCCGGTACCCAGCAGGCGGTCGTGAATCCGGTGGTGGGGACGACCCACGAGATATCACCGACGTCGGTGGAGCCCTTACCAACAGTGCCGTCGACGTTGTCAACGGTCCGAAGCGTATCGAGCGGTTCAGGTTCATCGAGGTGGGCGCTCATTTTTGCCGCGAACATCTGATCGGCCTCGGAATACTGTATGTCATTCAGCTGAGTCAGCCATTTTCGAGTGACTGTGGAGAGTGCAGAGTTGGGCAGGATTTCCCTGATGCCGCCTTCGTAGCGAATCTGAAGCTCGGTTTCTGTGGCCAGGGCCCCTGCGCGTGCACAGAGTTCGAGACGGGAATAGAGGGGCTTCAGGAATCGAGCTTCCGGGTGACGGATGTAATAGTAGATCTCGCTGAAGGCCGGGACGACATTCGGCGCCTCTCCCCCGCTGGTGATCACGTGATGGATTCGTGTTTCTTCGGGAGTGTGTTCGCGGAGCAGTTCGGAGGCGTGTGCTGTCAGTTCCACGGCATCGAGTGCAGAGCGTCCCTGCTGCGGTGATCCGGCCGCGTGGGCTGTCTTGCCGTAAAACTGAAATTTCACAGCAATGCGGGCAAGGCTGGAACGGTCGCCGGCAGAGTTGCGGGCGGAAGGGTGCCAATGCAGCACAGCGTCACAGTCTTTGAACAGGCCCGCTTGTACCATGAAGACCTTTGCGGCGCCGCCTTCTTCCGCAGGGCAGCCGTAGAACCGTATGGTTCCGTTGAGGCGACCGGCCCTGATTTGTTCTGCCACAGCGATTGAGGCAGACAGTGAGGCGGTCCCGAAAAGGTGATGTCCGCAGCCATGTCCCCATGGATGACTGTCGTCTCGCGGGAGTGGTTCTGGTATCGCCTGCTGAGATAATCCCGGCAGGGCATCAAATTCTCCAAGAATGCCGATGACTGGTTTGCCAGAGCCGAATTCGGCGACAAATGCAGTAGGAATCTCGGCAACCCCACGGCGAACCGTCATTCCGGCGGCTTCAGCGAGGCTGGCCAGCAACGCGGAGGACTGGGTTTCCTGATATCCGGGTTCTGCGGCATTCCAGATTTTGAGGGCGGTCTCCCAGCTGGTCGTTCGGCGCTGACTGACGGAGTCGAGAACGGCGGCGACGACGTCATCGTTCTCAGACGCCGTCTGCCCTGCGGCGGTGCAGACCGCGGGCCATATGGTCAGCAGTGTCAGGAGCATGGCCATGGGCAGCACTCGAACGGAATGATTGAGCGAAGTTGTCATGGGGGCGTCTGTTTTCGATGCGGGGATGTGTGGACGGCTGTGATCTCGGAATGCACGCGGAGATTGCCGGAGTCAGTGTGAGGTGGACGAAGCGGTTGAAGGGGAGGCCTTCAGCAGGGTCTGCAGGTGCAGAGCCGTGCATTCTGCCAGTCGGTCGACATTGTAGCCGCCTTCAAGGATGCTCACGACCCGACCGTGGGCGTGGGTGTTCGCCACGTCGAGCACGTAGCGCGTCAGCGTTTCAAAGTCCTCGGTTTCAAGTCCGAGGGAACCGACTGGGTCATCCTTGTGTGCATCAAAGCCGGCACTGATGATGACCAGTTCGGGCTGAATGCGGTCTGCCGCTGTCGCCAGCATCGCACTGAAACTTTTCAGGAAGGTTGAGCGGGGAGTGCCGAATTCCACGGGGAGATTGAAGGTCGTACCGAGGCCATCGCCAGTCCCGATGTCAGACCTGCGTCCAGTGCCGGGGTAAAACGGAAATCGGTGTGACGAGAAGAAGCCTACGCGATCATCGTCATAGAAAACCTCCTGCGTTCCATTTCCGTGATGTACATCCCAGTCCACGATCAGAACTCGCTGCAGTCCGAATCGCTCCGTCGCTGTTCGTGCGGCGATGGCTGCGTTACCCAGCAGGCAGAATCCCATCGGGGCATCAGGAAGAGCATGATGCCCGGGCGGTCGTACGAGGCACAGAGCCGACGAATCCGGGCCCTCAATGACTCGACGCACCGCATCGACTGCGGTGCCCGCGGCCAGCCACGCGACATTCGCCGACTCAGGGCTCATCACGGTATCCACTTCAATGCGACCGCCTCCGGCTGCTGCGAACTGTCGAAGGTTCTGCAGGTGGATTTGTGGGTGGACACGGCGCAAATCGTCCTCAGAGGCGTCGACGCAGTCGCACTGGACTGTCTGACTGATCAGATCAGTGCTCGCAAGGAGTTTTGCGATGGCCTGCAGACGCGCAGGGCTTTCCGGGTGCTGGCCTGTCTGATGATTCAGAAAGCGTGGATCGGAGTACAGGAGTGTCATCGCAACGGGTCCAATGGGAAACAGGGCGGTGCTTCTGGTATTGTTTCCAATTCGCGTGCTGATGGAAGGGCTTGCGCTGAGGAATCCGTGTGGTTCACAGTTGATTGGCGAAATCCGGCTGCACCGCGAGTTCCTGAGTTCGTGGTAAGAAAGGTGCGGAAATGTGCTGCAGCGTTGGGACTTCGGTGCGACAGGTGCTGTTTTGCGGGCTGAGTCTGATCCAGACCCTCGCATGGGCACAGGACGTGAGTGTTGACGAGCGTCAGCAGAAGCTGCTGCGGGACGCTGAGACGCTGCTTCTGACTGAACCGGAGCCGGACTGGGTCCGATTGATCCTGACCGACCTTGAGTTATCCACGGAGTTGAATGCAGCCAGTCAGGACATGTGCCGCAGGATTCTGAGAGCGCTGGCGACATCGGGGGATGAGACTGCGTTGGAGCATGTGCGTTCTGTCTTCGAAAATGAACCGGAACGACGTGGCATGGCAGCGGGAGCATTAGGTCAGGCGGCTTTACTGCATCCCGAATCCCTCGGGGACTGGCAATTGATGGTCCGGTCTCTGACGGTTGTCGAAGGTGCCGACGCCGTGTCTGTGTTGCAGGGACTGAAGCGATTTCGACTGCGGGCGAACAAAGGGACATGGGTGCGGCAGGTGATTCTGACGGGGCTGCAACTTCCGGAAGCAGAACGGTTATGGGCATCGCAACTGTTACAGCACTGGACTTCGGTCCCGGCCAGGTCTGCAGAGCCCTGGACTCTGCAGCAGTATCAGGTGTGGTTTCAGCAGGAGTATCCGGAGGCACCGTCGGCAGAACTGCCCGTTGATCGACCTGATCGTCGCTGGACCTATTCGAAGCTGGCGCCTGCGGTGCACGACCTGCCGGCAGATGAGTCTGTGCTGCGGCTGGGGGCAAAAGTTTTTGAGACGGCGGGATGTGCCAGGTGTCATCGTCGGGGAACAGTCGGAGCGGCCAATGGGCCTGACCTGACGACTCTGGGCTGGCGTCGGCAGAAAGCAGAGATTCTACGTTCGCTGTTGTATGCCTCGTATGAACTTGATGAGGAGTACCCCACGGTCACCGTTGTTCTGAAGAATGGGACTACGCATTCAGGATTACTGCAGCAAGCGGGCGACAAACGACTGCGTGTGTTCACAGCAGGGGCCGAGGTTTTTGAAGTAGGCCATGATGAAGTGGAAGCCGTTCGAAACCAGGCGGTGTCCGCCATGCCCGAGGGCACTCTGGAGCCTCTGTCGCTGGAGCAGATTCAGGCGTTGATGGCCTGGCTGACCTCAGTCGACGGAGTACCGAAGCCGCATCGGACAGAGCCAGAGATCGAATAGGCGATTCCATCGTTGGACTGTGCTGGTCGTGCGGAATGCAAAAAATGCGGTGAATGCAGGAGATGTGCGGCTTCGCGCCTGCGATCAGATCGCCTGACTTCCCGCCTGGTTCTGGAAATACGTCACCGATTCTGTGTGGAGAGCCTGTGTTTTCTGATGCATTTGTGGTTCGCCGGATGCGTCTGGCTGAAGGGGAACGGTAGGAGTTCTGCGGGGGAATTGGGTCTGCCGGCAGCAACCTCGTAACATGCTAAAGCTGTCCGCCGCTGAGGGACGATCAAGCACATGGAGACCCGGACCGGTGGGTGCAGATTGCGCGGGGATTGCCCGCAGCGGCAGAAAGTGCCGGTGACTCACCTGCGCTGGTTGGATGCTCTGATCAAGGGTTCAGCGGCGTTACGGACGCGAGTGTGGGAGCGGTTGAGAGGAACGTGGCAGGAATGTCAGGATCCGGCAAGAGCGAACAACTGAGAATTGGCTTTATGGAGACCATCGAAATTGATGGTCGTGGCCATATCGGTGGGCTGTTGATTACCAACCAGAATGGGCGTCCCCTGGAGTTTCAGTGTACGACACCGGTTCGTCCGAATCGTACTCAGGAGATTCTGTTTGGCGAGACGTTGCGTCCGTGGTTGCTGGGGGAGTTGATTGGCAGCACGTTGCTGGATCGCGTTGCGATCAAGCCGGGAGTGATTATCACGAGTGACCCGTGTCTCCTTGAGCTGAGGAATCACACGAGTGTTCCGGTAGCTCTGGCTGAAGAGGCGGTGTTGGAGCGTGGGCGTCTGTCAAACGGTGGGACGGGGGAACGTCGTGATGGTGGAGAGGCTGCGGGACAGAGCCCGGGAAGACTGAAGCTGGGCGGAAGCACTCTGCGATTCCATGAGGCTCATCGGGTTGACGCGGAGACACTGGAACGTCAGAAGCATCTGATCCCGAATTCTGCCAATCTGCAGGAACCGCTGGAACGAGTGCGCGAGGCGCTGGCGGAAACCGTTCGAACGGTCTTTGCTCGCTGAGACGAAGCCTGAAGAAGTGGTTCGACGGGGGGATCGGGAGTGCGTTCTGAAACGCAGCGTTAAGTCGGTTGGAAGAGTGAACGACATCGCCACGATTTGAGACAGGACTGTGTGACTGATGTGGTAAGTGGCCTGCAGATTTTATAGCAGGGAGTGGTCAGCAGAACGAGCTGCGACCATTTGAGGGAGTACGTCGGCAGGAGGCTGGCGTTTGCGGGGTCTGAAGAAGACAAGGTCAGCGGAGGCGCAAGGGAATGAGCAGCCCGGACGATACAGAGCAGGTGAATCAGTCTGAGGCGGGACTTGCGATTTCGGAATCCCGAGCCGAGGTGCGGCCCGAGTTGGTGCAGACGGGCTTTAACCCGGCACTCAGCCGAGTTCCCGTCCCGGAGGCGATCTCAATTCCGCTGGATACCACGCTGGATTTTGTTCCCTCGTGGACAGCACGTCGCATTCCGTTGAAGTGCATTGGACTGACGCTTCCGGAGGGTGTGGAGTTTCTGCCGCCACCGAAACCCAAAGTGACTCAGGGGGATGGAACCGAGTTGCGAAAGATTGCACCACCGAAGAAGCTGGTGGAGAGCGAAGAGGGGGACGAGAAGGCGCCGACGAAAGTCACGCGAATCAAGCCACCGGCTGATGCACTATCGCTGCAGGATCGACTGTTTTACCTGTTGCAGCCGCCGCTTGAATCGTGGCTGGCTGGGCAGGAACTGATCATGCCTTTTGAGCCCTTTTCGTATCAGTATGAAGGTATTGCCTGGCTGTTTTCCAGCAGTTCGGCGTTGCTGGCGGATGAAATGGGACTTGGCAAAACCATGCAGACGATTACGGCCATTCGTCTGCTGCTGCGCAGTGGTCAGGCGCGGCGGATTGTGCTGATCTGTCCAAAGCCTTTGATTCCGAACTGGCAGCGGGAATTCAAAACCTGGGCAGAAGAATTGCCGGTGGTGACAGTCGAAGGCAATGGGGCTCGTCGTCGCATGCTCTGGACGATGCCGGGTGTCCCGATTCTGATTGCGAATTACGAGTTGATGGCGAGAGACATCGCGGAGATACCGGAGGATGAACAGCCGAAGTTCGACCTGCTGGTCCTTGACGAGGCTCAGCGGATCAAGAATCGTGATTCCAACACCGCCGTGACTGCGCGATCCATTCGGCGACGGCGCAGCTGGGCGCTCACGGGGACCCCGATCGAAAATCGACCGGAAGAGCTGGGCGCGTTGTTTGAATTTCTGGAGGTGATTCCGAAGGGAGGGTGCCCTGACATCCGACAGCTTTCGAAACTGGCGAAGAAGTACATTCTTCGGCGGACGAAGGATCTCGTGATGAAGGACATGCCGCCGCGTATTGATCGGGATGCGGAACTGGAACTTACGGATGCGCAGGAATCGGCCTATCGGATTGCAGAAAAAGAAGGCGTTATCCAGTTGAATGAACTCGGGGACTCCATCACGGTGCAGCATGTTTTTGAGCTGGTGCTGCGATTGAAGCAGATTGCGAATTATGATCCGCTGACGGGAGAAAGTGCGAAGCTGGAGCGGCTGATGGCGGACATGGAGGAAATTTCGGCCAGCGGCGGCAAGGCCATTCTGTTCAGTCAGTGGACGAAAACGATCGACTGGCTGGAGCCGCATCTGCGGCCGTTCAATCCGTTGATTTATCACGGTGGTGTGCCGACCAAACAGCGCGAGCCGATTCTGGCGAAGTTCAAGCAGGACCCTGATGCTCACATCCTGCTGATGAGTTACGGAACCGGGGCTGTGGGACTGAATCTGCAGTTTGCCGGTTACGTGTTTCTGTTTGATCGCTGGTGGAATCCGGCGATTGAGGATCAGGCGATCAATCGAGCGCACCGAATTGGTGTCAAGAACCCGGTGATCGTGACACGCTTTATTTCAAAGAACACGATTGAAGAGCGGATTGATCGAGTGCTGCGTGAGAAGCGTGAATTGTTTGAGACGATTCTGGGTGAGGGTGACAACAGCAATCGAACGCTGAGCCTGAATGCGTCAGAGATCTTCGGGCTGTTTGACCTGAAGGCTCGTCACAAGGATGGAGCCAAATCGATTGGTCCGCGTCCGGTCGAGGGGGAAGCGGCCTGACGGATCGTCGGGTCAGAGGAAGTGCGGGGATCAGCGTCTTCGGAACGGGCATGGAGCCATGGGAATCCGTATTACAGATGCGGTTTGTGGCAGATTCTGAGCGGACGCGTGCGGGACCGGACTGG
>JALQWE010000145.1 GCA_023258825.1 Planctomycetaceae bacterium
TGCTCTGAAATCAATCACCAGAACCAATAAAGTAGAATGTCCCCTTTTCAGTTCTCTTTAGTTCGCTCCTTAGCCGGCCAGACTTTCACCTCGGTTAAACCTGCCAGTGGTCCCGTCCAAAGCTGAACATTCGCAGGCAGTCAAATGCCCGGACTACGGGAGGAGTTCGCCGAATTCCCAGTCGGTTGATTCTGCTCGCCAGTAGCCGTGAAAACCGCAGGTGGATCGAGCGAACTGCGACACAACATCACTCACAGCACGTCCTCTGGTCATCGGCTCCAGCCGACAGAAACAGCAGCAAAGCCCCACGTCCTCAGTCACCTTGACTGCTCTGAAATCAATCACCAGAACCAATAAAGTAGAATGTCCCCTTTTCAGTTCTTCAGCAGAAACTCGACGGAGTCAAGGTTCATCAGTCCGCTGGCCTGCTGGGGATGAACAAAGCGAATCCACAGATCATGCCGGCCCTCCACATTCGGAAAGTCGACCGTCCGCTCGTAAAACTGTTCCCAGTTGCCATTTACTTCCACCTCAACACGGCCCAGTACAGTGCCCTCGGGACTTCCCTGCAGCAGCTCAATGGCACCGCCCGCGCCGGCAGACGCAATCTTCAAGCGGACTCCGGAAACCCGCTCCAGCGCCACACCCCGAAAACACAGCAGATGCCCGTGGTTGATGGCCCCGATGAACTGACCGGCACTGGCATTTCCGGAGCCCAGAATCTGTGGCCCGCGAATCTCATCCGCCTGTTCGGCTTCCATCAGTCGGTGCCGCAGAAAGATGGTGGCGGTCGAACTGAGCGATGGTACCGCTCCGGCCCCAAGATCCGCATACGCGGCCTCAAGCCGATAATGCCCCGGCCGCGCGGCCTCTTCCGCTGTCACCGGAATCTCACCGACGAACCCCGAGAAGACTCGTACCACGCCGCCCGGTTCCAGACTGTAGATCCAGCTCACCATGTCCCTCAACTCATCCTCGGTGTGATGCGAATGCGGAATCATCGGAATCTTTCCCCACACTCCGGTCGACCCCATCCGCACTCGCTGCACGGACGCCTCCAGCGCCCCAGCCACGCCACGATACTTGTTGGCAATATCCAGCAGCATCGGCCCCACCCGTTTCTGATCCACAGCATGGCAATTGAAACAATCGCTGTTCTTCATCCGTTTCAAACCGATGGGTGCCTTGAGATCTGCATCCGGAGCAGTCTGACCGGCCACAGGAATCGGGCCATTCACAAACACGGCGTTCACGCTGACGCGTCCCGGACCTTCAGGATCAATCGGCTTCACGCCGTTCTGATCCATCTCCTCATCGTCATTGGTCCCATCCTCCGTATCCTTCAGAAACAATTCATAACGGATGGGCTGATTGCCATCAAAAAAGTCGCCTGGCTGGGGTTTGACAAACCGCAGATTCGGGCGATCGTTGCCCACCAGAATCGGAACAGACGCGGATCGGCTGGCTCCCTGAGAATCAGTGACCACCAGCTCGGCATTGTAGATCCCGGGCTCGGCAATCGTGATCTCCGCCTCCTCACCCTCGGCCACAGTTTGCGCAGCGCCAGTTGGATTTGTGGTTTCAATCAGGCGCCACTGATAACTCAGTGTGTCACTGCCATCGCGGTCCATAGACCCCTTGCCGGACAGGCGAACGGTCAATGGCTCACGGCCAATATTGTTGTCTGCGGACGCAGCCACGATTGGCGGACGATTGCCCCGGACATAATCAATTCGCACCAGCCGCGCATCCGCATTGACTCCCCACGTCTCTCCGTATTCCAGCAGATACAGAGCCCCCTCCGGACCGAACTGCATATCAATGGGTCGGACAAATTTCTGCTGCGGCAGGAATGGCTCAATCTTCGCCACCTCAAATTGATCGTTGAGATGCACGACTTTGATCCAGTTTCGCGTCCATTCGAAGATAAACAGCGCCTTGTCCCAGGCGTCTGGGAATTTCACCGGCGAGTCCAGCGCGGCATCGAAGTGATACACAGGCCCGGCGCAGGCGGAACGGCCACCGCTGCCCAGCTCCGGAAACTCCGCAGAATCGCCGTAGGGATAATACAACAGTGCAGACACGGGCGGCGGAAGCTGTCGTTCACCGGTATTGTTCGGAGACTCATTCAACGGCCCCGTCAGACTGAACGGCTGCCCCGTGACACCGGTGGCATAGTCAAAATCGGAGTAGGGCTGGTTATTGGCGATGAAATAAGGCCAGCCGAAATTCCCCGCCCGCCGCGCCTGATTGATTTCGTCGTATCCCTTTGGACCGCGCGGCCCGTCACTCCCGGCATCCGGACCCACCTCGCCCCAGTAAACAAATCCAGTTGCCGAGTCCACTGTCATGCGCCACGGATTGCGACACCCCATGGCGTAGATTTCCGGGCGGCCTCGTGAACCATCCGGAGGAAACAGGTTGCCTTCCGGAATCTCTACACCACCCTCCGGCGTAGGCCGAATCCGCAGAATTTTTCCACTGTAGCTGTTGGTGTTGGCAGACGACTTCTGAGCGTCCCAGGGAGATTTTTCAGGACGCTCGTCAATCGGAGCATAGCCCTGCGAATCACCGTGGGGATGAGTGTTGTCGCCGGTCGCAATAAACAACTCTCCCCGCGGACCAAAGTGCAGTGAGCCAGCGTGATGACAACACTCCTTCCGCTGCTCTTCAAATTTCAGCAGCACCTTCTCGGACGACAGATCCAGTTGGCCATCAACAATCGTGAACCGACTGATGTGCTGGCCCGGATAATCCGGCGGCGAATACTGCAGAAAGATCCACTGTGTCTCTGTGAAATTCGGATCCAGCGCCATTCCGATCAGACCATTCTCCTGCTCCGTCGTCACGGGAAGCTCACCGGCCAGGTGAATTTCTGAGTTACCTGGTGAAATTGATCGGAGTTTTCCGCTGATTTCAATGAAATAAATCGTCCCGTCAGCCGCGACTGCCAATTCCATGGGCTGCACCAACCCACGTGCCAGTTCCGTAATTTCAAACCGCGTCGGATCGACAGATTCCTGATACGCGGAAACAGGTTGCAGCAGCAGGATCAGCAGGGCAACAGCAGTCAATCTCGGCAAGACGAGTCGGAGCATAATGGTCACGCAGGTGGGAAAAGGTCGGGAACCGGGCGGGAAGTGCAGGAGACTGAGAAAATCATATCGCAGTCACACAGCCGTCGAAATCAACGCAGTCGCCGCGAGGCGCTGGGCTGAACCCATGCGTACACCCGGTCCAGTTCTGCGGGGGCAAATCGAAGCCGCGCTGCATAGTCTCGCAGGATCGACGCGGCGAACACAACCAAAAACACCTCGAATTCCGCTGAACACGGCTCACTTGCGACCTTCCTCCGGCGAACCACCGCCAGTGCTGCACGACCATTTGTGCGGGTTTTGCGGTCTGTATGTCCATCAAGTGGCCCCACACAATCGGGAATCCGCACAATCCACGGGATTTTTTCTGGCAACAGGCCCCAGCGGCGATCGTACTGAACTACAGGCCGACAGACGCCGAAACACCTGCAGTCGGCAGACACTGCGTTCGCGGTGCGCTCTGCGGTTTACCCGACAGGAACAGTTGGCCGGGGCGATTCCCCGGTCCCGGAATTGACAGCACTCATGACTCAGCCAAAGACGACTCAGCTTGTTTCCGCCCTGGCCGCAAAGATCGCCGACAAAACGGCCAGGGTCGGCATCATCGGCCTCGGCTATGTGGGATTGCCACTGATCAGTGCCTTCACCAATGCCGGCCTGAAGTGCCTTGGTTTTGATGTGGATGCCGAAAAGGTTGAGCTGTTGAAGCAGGGTCGCAGCTACATTCGGCACATACCCTCGGAACGGATTGCGGACTGGATTCAGCGTGGTGTACTGGACCCGACCAGTGACATGTCGCGTCTGAGCGAGGCGGACGCACTGCTGATCTGTGTTCCCACGCCCCTGAACGAATCGCGGGATCCGGATCTGCAGTACATCGAATCCACAGCGCGTTCGATTGCGGCAGTGCTGCGGCCAGGCCAGCTGATTATCCTTGAGAGCACCACGTACCCCACGACGACTCGCGACGTGATGGTGCCCATCCTGAACAAAAATCCGCACGGCCTCGTGTGTGGCAGAGACTTCTTCGCTGCGTTCAGTCCGGAACGAGAAGACCCGGGTAATCCGAATTACACCGCGGCCGGAATTCCCAAAGTGGTCGGTGGTACAGACGATGCCAGCGGTGATCTGGCCTGCGCGCTGTACGCTCACGCGATTGTCAGAGTGGTCCGCGTCGACAACGCAGAGATTGCTGAAGCCTGCAAGATCCTTGAAAACACCTACCGCGCGGTGAATATCGCGCTGGTCAATGAACTGAAGATGCTGTTCGATCGGATGGGCATCGACATCTGGAAAGTTGTCGACGCGGCCAAAACCAAACCGTTCGGCTTTCAGGCGTTCTACCCGGGGCCGGGGTTGGGTGGTCACTGCATTCCCATTGACCCCTTTTATCTCAGTTGGCTGGCACGTCGGCAGGGCATGAGCACTCGCTTCATCGAACTCGCCGGCGAAGTCAACACCTCCATGCCCCGGTATGTCGTCAGTCGGGTGGCCGAATTCCTGAATGATCGTTCCAGAGCAGTTCGGGGCAGTCGGATCTGTATTCTTGGCATGGCCTATAAGAAGGATGTCGACGACCCTCGTGAAAGCCCGTCCTTTGAACTGATGGAACTGCTGCTGCATCAGGGCGCCATACTGACCTACAGCGATCCCCATGTGCCCGCACTTCCGAAGATGAGGCACTATCATCTGCCGGCCATGCAGAGTTCCCCGCTGACGGCCGAGTTTCTGGCGTCGCAGGACTGTGTGCTGATCTCCACCGATCATTCTGCCTTTGATTACGACTTTATCGTTCAGCACTCCAGTCTTGTCGTCGATACCCGCAACGCCACAAAGCACGTGACCAGCCACCGGGACAGAATTTTCCGCGCCTGAAACTCCGGAAACCCGATGTTGCCATGGTCCCCCCAAAGCCATGGCGCCCGGAGCTGCTGACTCCCGGGACCATACTGCCAGACCTGTCTTCAAAAATCTTTGACCTGCGAGCTCTGCATTCCATGTCCGGTAACCTGATCGACGCACTTCAATGGCGCTACGCCACCAAACAGTTCAATCCTCAGGCGAGCATTACTCCGGAAGACTGGGCAACCCTCGAACGTGTTCTGCTCCTTGCGCCCAGCAGCTACGGTCTGCAGCCGTGGAAGTTCATCGTCGTCACCAGCCCGTCTGTGAAGGCACAGTTGCCCGCCGTAGCCTGGGGACAGACGCAGCCCCGCGACTGTTCTCACTTCGTGGTGTTCGCGGCCCGGTTGACGGTCGACGACGCCTGGGTGACAAAGATGATCCAGCACATGGCTGCAGTTCGCGGCCTGCGCACCGCGGCACTGGATGGACTGAAGGACGCCATCCTTTCAAAAACACATCGCATGGGATCCAGTCATCTGAACTGGACGTCACGGCAGTGCTACATCGCCCTCGGCATGCTCCTGCAGGCTGCCGCACTGCTGCGAATCGATGCCTGCCCGATGGAAGGCATTATCCCGGATCAGCTGGATCCGCTGCTGGGACTGACAGATACCGGCTACACCAGCGTTGTCGCCTGTGCGCTTGGGTATCGTGCTGACAGCGAACCTCTGGCCAAACAGGCAAAAGTTCGCTTCGACGCCAGCGACATGATCGTTCACCTTTAATCGCAGAGACGGGCCGGACGAAGTTGTTGTCCGCGGGGCCTGGTCAGCATCGGCTCTGCAGCAGGTTCAGGCACAAATCGCCTGACCAGTTCCCTTCACCGGCATGCACACCAGGCTGACGCGGTACTTCAGAAATCGTCAGACGTTTTCCACAGGGAGTTGACTGATGAGCGAACAGTGGATTGCTGAGCGAATGCAGAAGATTGATGCCTCCGGCATTCGCAAGGTTTTTGACCTCGCCGCCTCCATGAAACGGCCGGTGAATCTCAGTATCGGACAGCCGCACTACGATACGCCGCAACCCGTCAAGGATGCTCTCTGCAAAGCCGTTCAGGAAGGTCGCAATGCCTACAGCCAGACTCAGGGCATCGCGCCCCTGCTGAACCTGCTGCAGGCCGATGTTGACCAGCGATACGGCCAAACCGATCGCAAAGTTTTTGTGACATCGGGAACCAGCGGCGCCCTGGTACTGGCACTCTGCACCCTTGTGAACCCCGGGGAAGAAGTCATCATCTTCGACCCGTGGTTTGTGATGTACCGACACCTTGTCACGCTCACGGGGGGAACCGTCGTCCCGGTCTCCACGTATCCCGATTTTCGAGTTCCTGTGGATGCGGTTCGAAAAGCCATCACCCCCAGAACCAAACTGATCATTTTCAACAGTCCGGCGAATCCCACTGGTATTGTGGCCACTCCGGCCGAAACCCAGGCACTTGCCGAACTGGCGGCGGAAAAAAACATCGCCCTGATCAGTGATGAGATTTATCGGGCCTTCTGCTACGACGGCGAATTCACCAGCCCGGTCCACTGGAACGATCGCACGATCGTGATCGACGGCTTCAGTAAGTCTCACTCCATGACCGGACTGCGACTGGGCTTTATGCACGGTCCCGGCTACCTGATTCAGCAGATGCTGAAACTGCAGCAGTTCACCTTCGTGTGTGCCCCGCACCCGGTGCAATGGGCCGGGGTGACCGCATGGGAACTGGACCTGGAAGACAACCGCGCTGACTACCGTCGCAAGCGTGACCTGCTGGCAGGCCTCGTCCGCGAAGATTTTCAGATTTTAGGTGGTGAAGGCGCCTTCTACCTCTTCCTGAAGGCTCCCTGGGGGACGGGCAGTGAGTTTGTGGCAGAGGCGATCAGGAACAATCTGCTGATTATTCCGGGAAACGTGTTTAGTGCGCAGGACACACATTTTCGGGTGTCGTTTGCGGCGTCAGACGAGACGATTCGTGAAGGCGCCGAAATCCTCTGCCGGCTGGCTCGTCAGGGCGGCCCATCCACACAACCATAAACCACAGAACGACTTACAGCTCACCAAAGCCGTACAGAATCCTTTGACGTTACGGTCCGGCTTTGCCGGGACCGGGATCGTGTCCACAGTTCACTCCGCCATCGTGCGGTCTGCCCACCGACCTCATCGGATGAACCGCGCAGGTAAAGATTTCGGAAAAGTGCGTGATTTTCTTGCGTGCGTGCAAAAATCCCGGGATGATATTCAGTGACCTTTCCTGATTTGTGAACAATAATTCCACCACGGTGACTCTCCGCAGGGCACCGTTACATCTGTATTTCAGGCGCATCGGGAATTGCAGTATTTGTGACCACGCGGTGAAACGCCGATTTGGTCAGGGGACATCAAGGGGACCGTCCATGAAAACCGTTCAAAGGCGCATTCGGGGGTTCACCCTGATCGAGCTGCTCGTTGTCATCGCAATCATTGCAGTGCTGGTGGCGATTCTTCTGCCCGCCGTGCAGAAGGCACGAGAATCAGCCAATCGGACTCGCTGCGTGAATAATGTCAAGCAGCTGGCTCTGGCACTGCACAATTACCACGACTCCCACGGTGTGTTGCCGCCAGGTGCGATCTCGACCCTGTTTGCCGGCGATCTTTCACCCGCAGGAGCTCGCTTCCGCGATCCTCGCGAACCCTATGAAAACAGTCAGGTACTGGGTCTGCATGGCAGCAGCTGGATGTTCCAGATTCTGCCCTACGTTGAGCAGGGCAATATCTACAACCTGTGGCGCAATGATTACAACGTCTTCGGCAACTCCGAAATCCTGCTGGACAACGGGCCAACTCTGCTGTGGCGCAACATCGGTTATGCCCCAGCTCAGGCCGACATCCCGGGCTTCTACTGCCCATCACGACGTTCAAAAATCGACAACGCCACAAAGTTCTCTCACAACAAGTATCTTGACACCGACGCACCAGTGAAGCTCTCAACCGGCGTTCGTGGCGGTGGAAATGACTACGTGGGATGTGCTGGTTCCGGACGACTGTTCAACCCCCAGACTCGATCCGTCTATGACCTCACCCCAGAGCAGATTCAGTTCTACCAGAATCAGCTGCGGACACCTGCCAACAACTTCAACCAGTTGTCCTTCAACACAGGCGTCCTGTTCACCAACAGTTCTGTGCGTCTGACCGACATCAAAGACGGGACTTCGCAGACAATCATGATCAGCGAAGCCGAACGCTTCGAAAATCTGCC
>JALQWE010000146.1 GCA_023258825.1 Planctomycetaceae bacterium
AGTTACGAAATACCGATTACATCAACACTATTTCGCCTGAGAACGAACCGCCATTTCCAGGCGATGAAGAAATGGAACGAAATATTCGTCGCGCAGTTCGATGGAATGCGGCAATCATGGTGCACCGCGCACAGCGTCCAGGTGTTGGAGTTGGTGGACACATCTCTACTTATGCATCATCTGCTGCCTTGTATGAAGTTGGTTTCAACCACTTCTTCCGCGGACAGGATCACCCAGGCGGTGGAGATCAGATTTTCTTCCAAGGTCACGCAAGTCCCGGAATGTATGCGCGTGCTTTTCTTGAAGGACGTCTAAGCGAACTTCAACTCGATGACCCTGATTCTCCTCGCCGTTGCGGCAGTGATCACCGTCATCGCGTGGAGCAGTTCACCGGCCAACTACGGAACAACTGTTCCGTACTCCTACTTCTACGACCAACTTCAGAAAAATGACGTCAACTCCGTCACCTTCCATGGAGAAATCCTCACGGGTCGCTGGAAAGTCATTCCCACGACACCCCCGGAAGGCCTGACAGGAAAACTCTCCGAACAGTTCAACACAGTGCTGCCTCCAGAGGTTGCCGGCAATCAAAGTTTGCTGCCGGAACTCCTGCTCCGAAAAGTCACAGTTGTCTCAACGCCCATTTCCGTTGTCGGCATGGCCGACTTTTTTCTCTGGGTCCTGCTGCCAGTTGTGCTGATCTTTGTAATGTGGTCCGTGCTCCGAAGATCGGCGGATCCGTTCGGTGCCGGCGGAATGATGGGCGGTTTCATTCGCAGCCCGGCGCGACGATTTGAGAAGAGCGAAAAATCTGCAAAGTTCGACGATGTGGCTGGTTTGAAATCAGCCAAACAGGACCTGCAGGAAGTCGTCGAGTTCCTCAAAAACCCACGTCGCTTTACCCGACTCGGTGCCAAAATCCCCAAGGGAGTGCTCCTTGTCGGGCCCCCGGGAACCGGAAAAACCCTGCTGGCTCGCGCTACGGCAGGTGAGGCCGGTGTTCCGTTTTTCTCCATCAACGGTTCCGAATTCATTCAGATGTTCGTCGGCGTCGGTGCAACACGGGTCCGTGACCTTTTCAAAACTGCTCGCGAATCCGCGCCGTGCATTGTCTTCATCGACGAAATCGACGCCGTCGGACGCGTACGCGGTGCGGGTGTTGGGGGTGGTCATGATGAGCGCGAACAAACACTCAACCAGATCCTCAGCGAAATGGACGGGTTCCAGCAGGGGGAAACCGTCATTGTTCTCGCGGCCACAAACCGCAGCGATGTCCTTGACCCGGCCCTGCTTCGCCCCGGACGCTTCGATCGCCACGTCACCGTCGATCTGCCGGCCCGCGACGGTCGACTCGGGATCCTCAAAGTGCACACTCGTAGAGTTCCACTCGAAGACAACGTCGATCTCGACGCGCTCGCCCGGACAACCATGGGATACAGCGGCGCAGAACTTGAAAAACTCGTCAACGAAGCCGCTCTCAAAGCTGCCCGGGAAGACAAACGCAAAGTCGAAATGAGCGATTTTCGGTACGCCCAGGACATCGTCACGATGGGAGCACCACGTGACGAAAAAATGGATCGCCGCGAAAAGGAACTCACGGCATGGCACGAGGCCGGACATGCAATCCTCGCCTGGGCTCAGGAAGGCATGGACCCTGTACACAAAGTCTCGATCGTTCCCAGAGGCCGCACACTGGGTGTAACCCAGCTCATGCCGGAAAGTGAGATTCACAACCTCGGGGAACGCAAACTGAAAGCCCGTATCGTCATGACGATGGGCGGCCGCGCCGCCGAGAAAATGATCTTCAACGAATACTCCGCTGGGGCTCAGGGGGACATTGAACAGGCCACTTCAATCGCCCGCCGCATGGTCGCTCGCTGGGGTATGTCCGAAATCATCGGCCCCGTTGCCTTTCGCCAGTCCGAAGAGCATCCCTTCCTCGGCAAGGAAATGCATACCTACCGCGAATTCAGCGAAGAAACGACTCGCTTGATCGACATGGAAGTGCAGAGAATTATCAAGGAAGCGGAACACGACGCCGTCCAACTGCTCACACGGTACCACGATCAGATGACAGCCCTCGTCAATGCGCTTCTGGAATCTGAGGACCTTGAAAGAGAACAGGTCGAAAAAATTCTCGGTGAACGCCCGTTTTCTCCACCTGCGACCCCCGTAAATCCTGAAAACGCTCCCTGACTCGATCACAGCGCAGGACAAAAATCACAGCCAGAAATCGGGCTGCTGACTTATTGTTTCCCAGGTTCGTTACGAACCGCGTCCCCGCCTTTCCTGAAACCACAAGTGAGCCCCTGCAATGACCCGCTGGATTCAGCGAGAATTCGAGCTTCCAGAGTATCCGCGGGGTTGCCACCTGATTACCAACCTGATCCTCAGTCAACTCCCCGAACTCAGCGATTGTTCGGTCGGCTTGATGCACATCTTCATACTGCATACCTCCGCCTCACTGGCGATCAGCGAAAATGCCGACCCCGATGTACGCACAGACATGACCACGGCCCTCAACAAACTGGCACCGGATACATGGCCATGGACGCACTCCTGCGAGGGCCCCGACGACATGCCCGCCCACGTCAAAGCAGTGCTCACAGGTTCCTTCCTTTCCTTACCTGTGCAGCACGGAACACTGCGTTGCGGAATCTGGCAGGGAATCTATCTCTGCGAACACCGCAATCAGGGCGGCAAACGCCGCCTTGTCGTCACTCTGCACGGAGAGTTTGGAACGACTGGTCATGGCTAAGCTCTACTTCTACTATTCTGCCATGAACGCCGGCAAGTCCACCACACTGCTCCAGGCGGCATGGAATTATCGAGAGCAGGGAATGCGGCCTCTGCTTCTCACCCCCCAACTCAACACCCGGGATGGAATTGGCAAAATTGCCTCACGAATTGGCCTGCATGCCGAAGCCGTGAACTTCAACTGCAGCGATTCTCTGATCGAAATCGTTCGCAGGTCTCACCAGGAAAATGCTGTTTCCTGTATTATGGTGGACGAAGCACAGTTTCTGTCCAAACGGCAAGTCTCCGAACTTGGTGAGATTGCTGATATTGATGAAATCCCGGTCATGGCCTTCGGATTGCGCACAGACTTTCAGGGAAACCTCTTCGAAGGCAGCCAATTCCTGCTCGCATGGGCAGACGTGATTTCGGAGATCAAGACCATTTGTCATTGTGGACGAAAGGCCACCATGGTCCTCCGCATCGACCAGCACCGCAGGGCCATCCGCGGTGGTGAGCAAATCCATATCGGTGGCAACGAAAGCTATGTCTCGGTTTGTCGAAGACACTTCCGTGAAGGAATCGCCGAACAGAGCGGCCCCCAGCTTCCATTCTCAGACCCCCTGGCCGATTAACGGCCAACGGGCTTCTGTCACATTCCAGTGGCTCAGTGTGGACTCCGGCTGCACACACAAACTCGGCTGACTCCCCGCTCACCGACGGGCACCGCCCGCGTTTGGCCGGGTGCCCCCGGAAAGAAAAGCCTGCACAGGTTAGAAATTTCTGCCTCGTCGCCGTTGCGTGATGGTTATATCTGTCCCAGGCCACCCCCACGCACAATCGTTGCTCCCGATGCAGCAGGCAAACTCCCCCTTCCCGTCTCGGCAAATTCTGCGGCCGGGAAGATTTCCGGCAAATTCCGCCACTTCCCGTTGGCGATACAGCACGTGGTGCATTTCCCCGGACTTCTCCGGGAAGGTGTCATCCAGAGAGCTTCCGGTTCAGCAAACCCGCCTCCATAAGTTTTCCCAGTCAGAGCCCCCACTGATGGCTCTCCGAGAACTTCCACAGCGATCTGGTTTGCCCGAGGGCCGGACAGGACGAGCAGCGACGAGAGAACTTTTGGTCCGGTTCTTCTGCGGGAAGAACAGATTCCAGCCGTGGGGAGGTGTACGTTGAGTAGTTCTGTCAGCAAAAATGGAGCAAATTCCGAAGTCTCAGAGATCCGCGGAATTCGGAGCTACATCTGGCTCAGTCTTCTGATGTCTCTGGGGGTTGTCTTCTTCGGCCTGCAACTGTTGATGGTCGGCCCGCTGAAGGGCAAGCTGGACTCAATTCAGACACGGCTTGACAGCTCGGAAAGCAATCTCAACAAGTTGGTCGCCACACGTAATTCTGTCAAACAGACAAATGACCTGCTGTCGGATATCAACGACCAGGCCGCCCAACTTGATGAACTGCGCCAGAGTATTGCCAGCATCCAGGATCTTCAGGTCTCCGTGCGGCAGGAGGGACAGAGTTCCGATGAAGCTCTCGCCTCACTAAACCGCATGGCGGAATTGCAGCAGCGACTGATCGCTCAGGGCGACGCCACTCGCGAAGCCGCCGAACAGCTGACGGCAATTGAAGAACTTCGAAATGCAATCATCAGCGGCGGCAACTCAACCGAAGTTGCCTCGACAACTCTGGATGGGATTGTGGCCCTCCAGAGCCGACTGATCGCGTCCGCCAACAACTACGAAGCTGCGAGCCGCAGCATTGCCGACCTTTCTGACCTCAAACAGCGAGTGATCGCGGAAGGCAGCAATGTTGAAATCGCAGCACAGAAGTTTGACGAGTTCATTGGACTGCGAGACGCGGTCAACACGGCGGCGGAAGGTCTTGAAACTGCAAACACCGGAATCGCTGCAATCGCCGCCCTGAAGAAGGATCTGATCAGTACCACAGATTCACTCTCAGCGGCTCACGAAAATGCCCGCTCCCTGATCAGCATCCATGACAGTCTGAACGCGGAATCCAATCGGATTGCAGTGGCCCAGGAAAATCTCCGCGCTCTGATTTCTATTCAGGAACAGCTTGCGTCTGGTACCGAGCAGGTTTCTGCCGCAATCCTGAATCTCGAAATCCTCGAAGATTTCCGCAACGAAGCCAGCACGCACATTCAGTCGCTCGATCAACTGCGACGAACGCTGATGGAAATCGCCATGATGGAGTCCACGATCGGACGGGTGACTCGCATCATCGAGCCACTCGCACAGATCGGCAACCTGCGACGCCTTGGAGATGATGAAGTGCGGGAAGCTGCCCGCATGATTCTTGAACGACGGGCCAGTCGCCTGTCAGACGCATCAGCAGATTCTTCCACCGGTACCGATCTGAGTGCAACTTCCGACTCCTCAGCGGAAGCCCTCGTTCCGATGCCGACTGAAGTAAAAGAATAGTTTTCCGCATTCAGAAAACAGCAAAGCCCTGCTGATGTCGATGTCAGCAGGGCTTTCTGTATTATCAGGAGCAGGTCGTACGCGGTCTAGCGGACACTGTTGCCGCCAAGACCCCACAGGAAGTTGAACTGTATCAGGCTCAGGAATACGTTCCCAACCTCTTCCTCCAGAGTGTACTTCAGCACAATGACGTCCTTGGGCTGAATCAGGATCCTCTCGCCCGGATTCTGCAGAGCGCGATTCAGATTGACTTTGATCGCGATCTGGCTTCCGCAAGGCAACTCACGGATCACGATTGCCTCTGATGGCTGGCAGTAGGATCCCGACCGTGAGCCACCGCCGCCGCCACCACCGAAGCCACCACCGCCACCACCGCCCTGATTATTGCCGATCGCTCCGACACCGGTTCCAATACTTCCCAGTGGACCGCGAGCAATGGAGATGGCACCGATGATGTCGAGGTCTTTGTCGCGTGGCAGAGGGTGTTCGCCGCCGCCCAGAACCCCGGCCGTGAAGAACGTTTCCTGATCACGGCTGCGGATGATCACGATATCCCCCTCGCCGAGAATGATGTCGTCCTGGCTGAACTTGGGAGGATTGGCGGGATTGTACCGCAGTGGAACCCGTGTCACTGATGGCGGATCAGGCAGCGGGGCTTCGTTGCAGAAGCAGGCGTCCTGGCAATCATCTTCGCAAATCTGATTCAGCACGGCATCCGCATCTACCCCGGACTGGTACATTCCGCGGTAGATCATCACTTCATTCTTCGCGTCAGTCCCCGGCATACCGCCCGTCTTGCTGAGTGCATGCAGGATATCGTTTTCGTACGCTGGCAGATCCACGACCTGCCCCGTCCCTCGCTTGGTCACACCCTGCTGACTTCCTGATTCCTCACGAATCACTAGGACACGCACCTTCCGCTGCTGGATCAGCGTCACAATGATGCTCTCTTCACCTTCGCGGATGATGGGTTCAGGGTAGATGTAGGCCATCTTGATTGCGTCGGTCGCTTCGACCAGCGACATTCCCTGAACGTTGATCGGGTCAACGATTGGCAGCGAGACGGTACCGTCTTCACGAATCGGGACCGGATATCCCACGGCAGGGGGACGATTCCCATCTTCGGGGTAGTGCACCGGAGGCAACGCGGCCTCATCGCCCAGAACCCCTTTGATGTAAATACCGAGCACATCACCCGGGCCCAGCAGATATGTCTCCGGAGGGTCCTGACGAAGCCGCAGCAGTGAGATGTCCTTGTACTTGTCACGCCGATCTGCCTGCAGCAGTTCGGCGGGGACACGGGAAACCGGTATCGCATCAATATTGCGATCCATAAAGCATCCCGTTTGCGCAAGGCAGGTCAGTGTGACCGTTGCCAGCAAACGGAATATTCCGCCTGGTGATCGCTGATTGGTTCGTGGTGCAACCTGTAAGGACATCGTCACTTCCTCCATATATCCCGAAACAACCGGGCTTCAGTCTTCGCCCCGAAGTTCCTGTTCAATGAATTGTCGTGGGGATTCTCTCCGGCATTCGCTGCAAACCCGCAAGCTGCGATGCCCAATAATGATTCAATGACTGGCAGTGGCCTCAAACTTCAGGCAGCCCGCGGCCTCCTGCGTCGTTGCCAGTCCTCACGGTTTTTCGTCGTAAGACGTCGACACCGGTATCCTCTCTGACGACTCCGGCGGAACATCCGGAACCAATTCCGGAGCCGCGTTGCTGTTCGGGGTCACATCATCACTCATCAACCCTTCGGACTCCGGCAGCATGGCCTGATCCGGAAGAGGAACCTGTTCAGGACTGCTGAACTCACCGGCACTCCGCGGGGTCCGCTTCATCATCAGGTTCTGACGAGCCGTGGGAGAAATGGGCAGGATGCCGATTCCACCCATCCCATCCTGCTGGGCTGCCAGTGCGCCGTGAGAGAACCCGTCAAACCAGGCGTTGATTCGACTACGTCCATTGGGAGTTTCGTAGCACGGCTTCCAGTAAGACCGAGGTGGCAGCGTAGGCTGACAGCCTTTGCCGCCCTCAAGGATATTACGGTAACCGGCTTTGAATCCCGCTGAAAAGTCCCACGGATGATCCAGATCGTCGTAACACCACGACCACTCACTCCACGCCTTCTGAGACAGGATCTGATTTCTCATCCCTGTCTCCGTCCTGAGCACATAGTCATTGAAGCTGCTGCAGCCGCTGGCGGAAAGTGCCAGCATCGCAAGCCAGGTCCTGATCGAATTACGGATCATGGTCAGAATCTCCCCTCTGGAACCAATATGCTTTCTCAGGAGATCAAATCGCCGCGTCAGCCCGGAGCAATGCGAAGTGGCAGCCTGAGTTCTGAACTGTTGATCGCCGTTACCTAATCACCCCTGTCACCGTACCGGAGCAGGCAACCGCTCGAGCGTTACTGTGGCAGCCTCCCGCACGCTGACGCTGGAATCCTTACCAGACATCTCAGTAAGTCGCTCACGCAATCGCACCGCCGACTGACCGAAATCTCCGAGCGTCAGCACAGCCGTCGCCCGAACATCCTCATTACTACTGCCCAGCAGAGACTCAAGGGCCTTCACGCAGACCGCTTCACTGTCGCGCCCTGCAAAGTGACGCAGCAGCGTGGCCACCTGGATCTGCAGTGCCGGGTCTGCACCATTCAGCATTCCAGTCAACCTGGACGCGGAGGCCGGACTGAGCTCTCCTCGCTGCAACTGAGAATCCACCACAGCCAGCAGTAATCCCGTATCGCTGGCCGTCTCGGCCGTTTGTTTCAAAGCCTGCTTGACCTGCTCATTCCCGGGACTGCATTCGCCCAGGAGAGTGGCTGCAAGGCATCGTGTTTCGATCTGATCGCCATTGACCAAAGCGTCCACCAGCAGCACGCAGTGGTTCTCGGGCGTGTCAGCCGCTGCCAGCACATCCTCCAGCCCAGGTGATTGCGGTTTCGCCGGCGACTTCATAGGGGTCGGCACGGCAGTTACCGGGGTGGCCA